>JBDLJV010000126.1:0-6826 GCA_039714175.1 Actinomycetota bacterium | reverse complement strand
GGATTTGAACCCACGCTACCGCCTTGCCGAAAGCTGGCAACAAGCGGCACGCCGCCCTCGAAAGAAGCCGGCACGCGCAGAAACCCTTGCAGCGCAAGGGTTTCTGGTTTGTAGCCCCGATGGGATTTGAACCCACGCTACCGCCTTGAGAGGGCGGCGTCCTAGGCCTCTAGACGACGGGGCCATGGGCAGACCGAAGTCTGCCTGGCTCGGGGGGAAGGACTTGAACCCTCAATAACGGGACCAGAACCCGGTGTGTTGCCGATTACACCACCCCCGAAGGACGGTCGCAAGGATACGTCGCGACCCTGCGTAATGACAACAGGAACAGATTCCAGAACGCTTCGCTCTCAGAAGTCAGAATTCAGAGAAGAGACCGTGCGGCTGCGATGCGGTTGAGGGATTCTTCCCTACCCAGGATCTCGAGGGATTCGAACAGGGGCGGGCTCACCGTGGACCCGGAGATCGCCACGCGTACGGGTTGGAATCCCTTCCGTGCGTTCAACCCTGTGTCCTCGAGCACGCCCCGGAGAGCGCCTTCGATCGTCTCCGTTGACCACGTCTCGAGTCCGCTCAATGCTGCTGTCGCTGCATCCAGGGCAACCGGACCCTCGGGCTTGTCCATGACCTTCGCCCAGCTCTTCTCGTCGTACGTGTCGATGTCGGTGAACAGGAACCTGACCTGGTCCGCCACCTCAGGGAGCAGTTTCGTGCGTTCCTTGACGAGGGGGACCATCGCTTCGAACTGCGACGCTTCGTCGTCCGTGAGCTCACGACCGAGATCGTCCTCGACACCGGCCAGGGTTCGAGCAACGAAGTCATCGTCACCCATCTCCCGGATATACACGCCGTTGAGCCACTCGAGCTTCTGGGTGTCGAACACCGCAGGGTTCTTCGAGACAGCATTCAGATCGAATCTGTCGACCATCTCGCTCATCGACGCACGGTCCTCTTCATCGCCCACCGACCAGCCCAGAAGTGCGAGGTAGTTATCGATCGCCTCGGGCAGGAATCCGGCTGTCCGGTAGGCGCTCATCGCCGTGTCGCCGTGTCGCTTTGAGAGCTTCTTGCCATCGGGTCCCATGAGCAGCGACAGATGCGCATACGTGGCAGGCTCGGCACCCATCGCCTGCGTCAGCAGAATGTGCTTCGGTGTTGACGAGAGCAGGTCCTCACCACGGATCACGTGCGTGATGCCGTAATCGACGTCGTCAACCGTCGACGCAAGGTGGTACGTCGGCGTTCCGTCCGACCGCAGGATCACGAAGTCATCGACCTGCTTGTGGTCGAACACCATGTCGTCGCGCACGACGTCAGAGAATCGCGTCTCCCCCGGCCTTGGCACCCTGAAGCGGATAACTGCCGACTCCCCTGCCGCTATCCGGGACGCAACCTCACCGTATCCCGGCTCGAGGCTCCCGTCGTACGCGGGTGACGTGCCAGCTTCGCGCGCCGCCTTCTTGAAGCCATCGAGCTGCTCAGATGTCGCGAACGAGTAGTAGGCCGAGCCTGATTCGATCAGGTCATGAGCAACGTCGCGGTAGCGGTCGTATCTGTCGGACTGTCGATACGAACCGTGTTCGCCGCCCTTGCCGAAGCCCTCGTCCCAATCGAGGCCCAACCACATCATGTGATCGAGAATGTCCTGCTGGAACTCCTCGGTGCTGCGTGCCCTGTCCGTGTCGTCCGAACGAAGGATGAACGTGCCGCCGTTCGCATGGGCAAACAGGTAGTTGTACAGCGCCGTTCTCGCCGCACCGACATGGAGATATCCCGTTGGCGATGGGGCAAATCGCACTCGAACCGTCATAGCGACACCACTGGGTTCATCAGAACTCCGATCCCTTCGATCTCGACCTCCACGCGATCGCCGTCCTCTATGGGTCCCACACCTGCTGGCGTGCCCGTGAGAATGACATCACCGGGAAGCAGCGTCATCACCGATGTGACGAAAGCTACGAGTTCCGGCACCCCGAACACGACGTCGGACACCGAGCCCTCCTGTCGCAGTTCCCCGTTGACCGTGCATGTGATGCTGTTGGCTTCAGCCGGATCGAATTCGGTGTCGATCGCAGGTCCAAGCGGGCAGAACGAGTCGAAACCTTTGGCTCGCGTCCATTGACCGTCCGAGCGTTGGATCGTCCGTGCTGTGACATCGTTTGCAGCTGTGTAACCAAGGACGTACTCGGCGGCGTCAGCGGCCTTTACGTTCTTGGCGACCTTCCCCATGACGATCGCAAGCTCTGCCTCGTGGTGCACCTCTCCGACGCCTTCAGGGATCCGAATCGGGGCCATTGGGCCGATCACCGTTGTCGGTGGCTTGATGAAGATGATGGGTGACTCCGGAACATCGGAATCCATCTCGGCGGCGTGATCGACATAGTTCTTGCCGACGGCGACGATCTTTGTCGGGATCACCGGCGCAAGCAGCTTGACCTCAGTGATGGGAAGAACCGTCTCGGATCGTTCCCAGTGAAAGAACGGCGAGCCGTGGTAGAGACGGATGCCATCCGGCTCCACGGTGCCGTAAGTGATGTCGTCTGCTTCGGCATCTATGCGGACGATCTTCATGCTGCCTCGCGATCAGGGGTAGTAGTCGCCGGAACGGTAGGCGGCGAGTCGTTGCTTGTGCTCGTCGGAGAACGAGTCGAATACCTTCTGGTAGTGCTCGAAGTCGATGGCGATGAAGAGGGCCTCAGCCTCGACAAGAATCTGCCCCTCGTGGGCGATGGTGCCTTCGGCCCACATCTTCCGTCCGTCGACGCGTGACATCCATGCCTCACCGGTGACGGTCAGCCCCATCGGCACCGGTGCCACGTAGTGAGTATCGAGCCTCGCCGTGACACCCGGCGATCCGTAGGCGACGGGAACGTAACCCAGGAGATCGTCGACGAACGCCGAGATCGCTCCACCGTGGACGGTCCCCGGACCGCCTTCGAACCTGCGAGCGAACTCCAGATCGGCTCGCACGATCATGCCATCCAGCCAGGGTCGCAATCCAAGGCCCTGCTCCGCTTCGAGACCGCAGCCCCAGCAGTAGGGCGTGTGCATGCCCTCGATCGAATCGACCACTGGTTTGAAGGGGATGCGGTCACCGCTCAGAAATCGGTACGTCACGATGACTCCTGCCCCGGTGGCAATTCAGGCGTACTCGAGCCAGTCGGAGTACCGCTCGTTCTTGCCGGTTACCGTGTCCATGAAGAGCTGCTGAGCAACCCGGGTGACGGGTCCGGGCTTGCCGGTTCCAACTGCACGATCGTCGACTTCTCGCACCGGAGTCACTTCGGCGGCGGTTCCTGTGAAGAACAGTTCGTCTGCGTAGTACAGGTCGGTTCGGGTAATCGTGGCTTCGCGGACGTCGTAGCCGGCGTCGACGAGCATCGTGCGAACGGCGTCACGAGTGAGGCCATCAAGCGCGCCTGCAGACGTTGGCGGAGAGTACACGACGCCGTCGCGCACGAGGAACAGGTTCTCTCCAGAGCCCTCGGCAACAACGCCGTCGAGGTTCAACAGAATCGCCTCGTCGTAGCCAGCCTTCACCGCTGCGGTCTTCGCGAGAACGGAGTTGATGTAGCCCCCGGTCACCTTGGCGTTCGGCATGAGTGATTGCTGGTCGATACGACGCCAGGAGGACACAGCGACACGAATGCCGTTCTGCACTCCCTCCTCACCCAGATAGGCACCCCACTCCCATGCAGCAACAACGACGTGCACATTCGCTCCGGCTGGGTTCAGGCCCATGGCTCCGGAGCCGTAGAAGGCCACCGGGCGGATATACCCGG
This sequence comes from Actinomycetota bacterium, assembly GCA_039714175.1. Taxonomy (GTDB): domain Bacteria; phylum Actinomycetota; class Acidimicrobiia; order Spongiisociales; family UBA5794; genus B3-G11. The sequence continues at coordinate 3,044 of JBDLJV010000126.1, read as the reverse complement.
AGGAAAGGTCGTTGACGCGCAGGACTTCCTTGCATACCTCGACGAGTTCATCGACGGAGTAGTCGAGAGGCATCCCGATCGCCTTCGCGCCCCGGGAGAAGCGCTCCATGTGTTCGGTGAGCCTGAATACGGCCGCGCCCTTCTCGGTTTCGTACGCGCGAATCCCCTCGAAGATCCCCGTCCCATAGTGAAGACCGTGTGTGAGAACGTGCACCTGGGCTTCATCCCAAGGAACGAGCCCACCATTCATCCAGATGTGTTCAGTGGCTTCCATATCTCCAGTTTGCCAGACCGGCGATGCCTAACGGAATCGCCGGTCCGACATTCAATGTCCGGAAATCGGCGTCAATCGTCGGTTGCTGGCATCAAGTACTTCTGATGCCAGTCGAGGATTGCGTCGAAGCGTTCTACCCGGTGCTTCGGTTTGCCGCTTCTCGACAGCTCATGGCCCTCACCGGGAGGGAAGAGCAGAAGCTCGGTGTCGACACCGCTGCCATGAAGAATCCCGAAGAGCTGCTGGCCCTGCTCCACAGGGCATCGGTAGTCACCCTCCGAGTGCAGCACGAGCGTCGGCGTCTCGATGTTGTGTGCTCGAGCCAGCGGACTGGCCTTCCAGAGCTCATCGACACCATCGGGCATGTCAGTGAACATGTACACCTGGGTGAACCAGGGGATGTCCGTGGTTCCCGCCATGGACACCCAGTTGTATACACCTCGCTCGGCAACGGCTGACCGGTAGGAGGTGTTGATCGAGGTCAGCATCGCAGTCGCGAGACCGCCGTATGACCCTCCCATGATGCCGATCCTGCTCGTGTCGAGCCTGGGGAACTGCTTCGCTGCCTCGTGTGGAGCCGACTGGAGATCAAGCATGTCCGGGGGCATTTCGTCCGCCCACCGGCCGCACGGTACCTCACCGTGAGCAAGACCGTATCCGGAGGAACCACGCGGATTGATCCCAACGACGCCGTAGCCAGCATTCGCATAGATCTGGAACTCGTCGAAGAAGCCCCATCCGTACTGCGTGAACGGGCCACCGTGGATGTTGAACAGGATCGGGACGTCGTCGGTGCCTTCGGGGAGGTACACCCATCCGTGGATCTCGTGACCATCCGACTCGAAGGTGAACTCGTGGGTCTCGATGAGTGCGGCCTCATCGCGGAACGCCGCGTTGAGATCGGTCAACGGTGTCTCCGTGGCCCCATCCCACAGGTACACCTCACCGGGTTGTGTCGGAGTCGAAGCTGTGAACACGGCCGAGGAGCCGTCAGGCGTGGCGCTCCAGCCAGTGATGATCCGGTTGCCTCCGGCGATGTCGGTCACGACCCCGTCGGACGAAACCGAGATGACCCGCTGAGCCCCGCGATCTTCAAGCACCATCGTTGCGGACCCGTCACTTGAGAACCTGGGAGCCGTCAGCGGACCTGGCGGATGCCCTGGCATCAAGTTGCGGTCAAGGTCTGTCAGCTGCGTCAACGATCCATCGTCTTCGACCCGCTGGAAGGGGTTCGGGTCGAGGGAGAACTCGTCGGTCACGTAGCCGACTACGTGGAGCACGCCGTCAGCGTTGTACCCGGACCAGGACCAGCTTCCCAGTGCTGTCACTTCCGATGCATCGCCGCCGCTCGACGGCACGTTGAACACCTGGTTGAAGGGTCGCGACCAGCGCTCCTCGTGGGCAGCGGACTGGTAGGTGATCGTTGCCCCATCGGGGCTCCACCGTGGCCCGGTCTCGTCGTAGTCCCCCTCTGTGATCTGGATCGTCTCGTGTGACGACACATCGAGAATCCAGATGTGGGTCCTCTTGTTGTACGTCCAGCCCTGGTTGTCGAAACGGAACGAGGGATCAGAGATGCGTCGTGGCGCTCGGCTTCTCTCTTCTTCATCCTCGAAGCCGTCAACGTACTCCGAGACACTCAATGCAAGTTTGGCGCCATCAGGCGACCACTCCAGACCGTTCACACCGAGATCGAAGTCGGTGATGATCTCGGCTTCTCCCCCATCGATGGGGAGGAGCGCAACCTGTGGCTTGTCATCGTCGCCCGAGCCCTTGCGCAGGAACGCAAGCGTCGAACCGTCCGGCGACCAGCGTGGCGAACTGTCGGCTCGGCCTGATGTCAGCTGTCTGGCACCCTCACCGTCCCGCAGCCAGATCTGCCGAACGTACTCGTCCTCGTCGAGATCCATCTGGGTCACAACGAACACGACCCTTTCACCGTCAGGATGCAGATAGGCATCGGAGGGGACCCGGAAATCACCCAACTGGTCAGGACGCATGATTCTCCAATCTTCGAAAGCCCTTGAACGGTAGACGACATCATGTGCGCAACTGGCGAGGTGCACAACGTCAAACGCTCTGGGTACTACGTTCCTCCCATGGAGCGAATCATCGCATCGGGTTTCGGCGTGGGTCTCATCCCCTCCAGGTTGTGGGGCTCGGACAACGGTGCCGGAACCTTCGGAGCCGCCCTCGCCGCCGGCCTTGGTCTGCTGTGGTGGCATCAACCGTGGTGGTGGCACGCCATCGTGTTTGTCATCCTCGCTCTGTTGTCGCTGTGGTCATCAAGACCGTTCGCCGATGACCACGCTGATCCCGGCTGGATAGTTGTCGATGAGATGGCTGGCACGTTCGTCGCGGTCATCGGCCTCTCCGGATGGCCATGGGTGGTCGCTGTGGTCGTCGCCAGACTCGCAGACATCTTCAAGGTCCTCCCGGGAGTCCCCCAGGCGGAGAAGCTCCCCGGAGCCGTCGGCATCACCATGGACGACGTCGTAGCCGGTCTCTACGGCCTCGCTGCCGGATGGCTGTTGTTCCTCCTGGTCTAGTGCTCTGTCCACGAACCTTTGCGACGTTCTGTCGGCCAAGACCCTTGCTCGCTGCGTTCTCGTCCTCGATGCATTCACGAATGCGCCTTCGTCCTGCGGCCTTGCGAGCAAGGCCCCTGACACGACATTGACACCCCGAACGTTCATGGACAGAGCACTAGCCGTCCGTCCCCCACCCGACTGGGGTTCCAGCCGCTTGTGCGGATCGGGTGCTTCGGTTA
>JBDLJV010000125.1:0-6895 GCA_039714175.1 Actinomycetota bacterium | reverse complement strand
GTCGGCTTGCCGGTGACAGCGAGGCGCAGCCGAGCGATCGGGCGGCCACGCCGCCCTCCTCATTCCGTCCACTACTGGAACCCTCCATCTACCATCCTTGGCAATGGCCTCCCCCACCGAATCATCCCGTAGCTCAAAGCCGCTTGTTGCCGCGTTCGCGTCGGCGATCGTGCCCGGTGCCGGACAGTTCATCGCGGGCAATGCACGTCGTGGTCGGCTGCTCCTCATCGTCGATGTTGCGATCCTTGCGGTCCTCGCGTTCTTCTTCCGGGACAAGGTCCAACTCCTCACCATGTGGATCCAACCCTCCTCCCTCGCGCTGATGATGGTGGGCAACATCCTTCTGCTCGGATACCGCGTGTGGGCTGCCGATGATGCCTATCGGACGGCGAAGACCAACTTCGGTGATGCAGCGACCGCCTCGGCCGCAGCTGTGCTGGTCGGCGTGACGGTTGTCACCGCCGTACTCGTGCTGCCCCATGTCGTGTTCGGCTACTACGACGTTGTCCAGTACGACCTCATCACGTCAGTCTTCGGAGGCAACTCCACGGCTTCGGATACGACAACAACGCAGCCTGCTCCCCCATCAACGGATGCGAGCGGCAACACCGTTGCCACAACAGCACCGTCAACAACGACGACCGCCCCACCGGCGAAGATCTACGAAGGTGACGATCGGCTGAACATCCTGCTCATCGGAGGCGACTTCGGTGAGGGCAGGACGGGCATTCGCACCGACACGATGATCACCGTCTCAATCGACCCCGTCACCGGTGAGTCGGCGATGTTCTCGGTCCCACGGAACTGGACGTATGCACCGCTGCCCGAAGGCATGGGTGTGTGGGACTGCGACTGCTATCCGGAGCTCATCAACGAGTTGTGGGTGATGGGCGAGCAGTATCCGCAGGCATTCCCCGGTCCGGGAACACCGTCTGAGAATGCCGTGAAGGGCGTGATCGGCGAGTTCCTCGGGATCGACATCGACTACTACGCCATGGTCAACCTTGACGGGTTCGTGGACATCGTCGATGCGCTCGGCGGCGTCAACATCTATGTTCCAGAGAAGGTCGTCGACGCCAACTACCCCCACGAGGACGGCACCGTTGAACGAATCGAGATCGACCAGGGCTGGCAGGAACTCGACGGACACCTTGCCCTCGCGTACGCCAGAACCCGCAACCAGGACTCGGACTACTTCCGGATGAACAGGCAGCGCTGTGTCATAGAGGCAATGATGGAGGATGCAGATCCGACGTCACTCGTACTCAACTTCGGGAAACTCGCTGATGTGATCAAGCAGACAATGCTGACCGACATCCCGATTGAGGCTCTCCCCCAGCTCATCGAGCTCCTCCCCGCCATCGACCTCGACAATGTCGTTTCGGTTCGGTTCATCCCACCCGAGTATCACCTCAAGTACAGGGATGACGGCAAGCCGGGGCGCGTAGCGAACATCGACCTTGTGCACGAACATGTGCAACTCGTGATCAACGATCCCGAACGAGCAGTCAGCGAACTCGGCCTTGAACAGCTCGAGGATGTGTGTGGGGTCCCGAGCGCCTGAGCGGCCGAGAATCGGTCAGGACTCAGCCGTCGAGCTCGACCAGAATGAGGCGGTCCGTCCGGCGATAGATCCGCCCTTCGACTGAACGATCGATGACCCACTCACGCACGAATTCCGGGACGAGTTCTGAAGCCTCGGCGGGTTCGGAGTCGGAGTCCGCAGCGTACGCCGACATCCCACGCATCATGTACTTGGAAGCGGAATCCTCTTCGGAATACACAACAGTGATGTCATCGGCCGAAACCTCTACCGTGTTCGAGGAACCCCGATGACCATCTGCCGTCTCCGGGCCGCCGTACTTGGTCCACGACTGCGTGCGCGGGGAATCTGCTTGATCCTCCAGCCGTCCCTGACTGATCTTCTTACTTGGACGTGGCATTCGTCACTCCTACGCCTTCCTGACACCAAGATAATCCTGAAACGGGAACTGTGGAAGGGTCACTCTGGCAAAACAGCTAGTGTCTAGTCCATGAAACTCTTGATTCGGGCGGCAATCAACGCCGCCATCATCGTGTTCACGTTCCGCGTGATCGACGGCCTCACCCTCGAAGAGGACTGGGTCGCGATCATTCTCATCGTTGCGATCCTTGCGTTCGCGAACGCGTTCGTCGCCCCGATTCTGAAGCTCCTTGCGCTTCCCATTCGCGTCGTCACGCTTGGTGTCGCGACACTCGTTATCAACATTGTTGTCGTCGTCGGGGTCATCTGGGTCGCCGAGCAGCTCGATCTCGGTGTGACAAGCACCGGGTGGGGGCCGTCCGTGCTCGGGGCGATCATGATCACCGTGCTCACATCGCTCGTAACGGCAGTGCTCAAGGACTGATCTTGCCCATCAGCCCGTTCGCATCACCGCTCGCTGGTGTCATCACCGGTGTCCGCATGGCGGCGAAATCTCTTGAGCCCAGCCTCATGCCGCGCTCGGCGGTGGATCAGGGACTCATCATGGCTGGGAGTTTCGCAACCGGCTATGTGGTTGGCTCTGTCGGCGCGAGGACACTCGGATTGCTCCCCGTCCTCGGTGGCAGCGCAATAACACGGTTCGCTGGCCTCATGGTGACGGGTGCCAGGTATTCGCACCTGCTGGAAGCCGGCAGCGATCCACAGTCGCCGAGAGCTCTTGAGACGTCTGCCTGGGCCGAAGCCGGCTCGGACACGCTCACATCCATCGCCCTGGCCAAGACAACAACAGCGGCGGACCATCCGGTTCTCGGTGCCTTCGGAGGTGCTGCGGTTGTGGCAGCGACGATCTCGGATGTCCAAGACGCCATCGGCATGCGTGACGACGACGTGGACGCCACATACCTCGCCACCGCGGTCGGTACCGCTGTCGGAGCCGTCGGGGCGGTCGCGGGGCTTGGAGCCGTGGTGCGGTTCTCAGGGAGGTATGCACGTGGTCGCACGAGCGGCACAGGATTCACGGGAGCTGCAGCGTATTCGGCCGGTGCCGCTGCAGCGGCAGGAGTTCTCGTCCTTGGAGTGCGGGCCATTGTCTCGAGGGTGCTCTCCGATCTCGCCGCCAGCAACAACGCCGTCGAGATCGCCTACGAGGACAGTCCCACAGCATCGACTGTGAGCGGCGGCCCCGACAGTCTCGTGCCGTACGACACACTTGGACTCCAGGGACGGCGCCTTGTCTCCGAAGTCACCACGGGCGGAATCATCCTGGAAGTGATGGGTGAACCAGCACGTGCAGAAGCCGTCCGGGTCTTCATCGGCGTCGAGTCTGCCGAGTCGCCCGAGGATCGGATCGAACTGGCAATCGCCGAGCTCCACCGAACCGGCGGGTTCGATCGATCGACCATCCTGGCTGCTTCCCCGGCTGGCACCGGATACGTCAACTACATCACGGTGGAGGCCGCCGAGCTGATGGCTCGAGGGGACATCGCCACGGTTGCGATCCAGTACGGCAGCCTCCCTTCCATGCTCTCGATGAACAGAGTCGACGACGCTTCGCGGCTCTACGGAGCTTTGATCGCACGCCTCCGATCGGAGATCGATGCGCTCGGTGGCGGCATCAGGCTCCTTGCCTACGGCGAGAGCCTCGGGGCCCAGACGAGCCAGAACGGCATCGACGGGATCTCCGGACCCGAAGGTCTCCCGGTCGACGCTGCGTTGTGGGTCGGCACACCGGCGGGGACCGATTTCTTCAGGCAACTGACGAACGACGCCGGGACACCGGTGTTCGACCGCCCTGCCCAGCTGGCTGAATACGTCGAGGAGGGCAACCCGTTGCCGGAGGCAACGCTGCTGAACCATGACAACGATCCCGTCGCCAAGTTCACACCGTCGCTCTTCCATGAGATGCCTGATTGGCTTGCGTCATCGCAGCGTGGTCGAGGTGTCAGCCTCCACCAACGATGGCTTCCCGGAGTAGCGTTCTGGCAGGGGCTCATAGACACCAAGAACGCAGCAACGGTGGTGCCGGGCGAGTTCAATTCAACGGGTCACGACTATCGAGCCGATCTCGCTTCCTTCGTGCGCACCGGCTTCTCCTTCGCCGATGTCACGGATGAGCAGATGGCCGCAGTCGAGGAGACGCTCAGAGCCTCCGAGATCAAACGCGCCGAGAACATCGCCGAGGGGATGATTGAAGTTCAGATCGACTGAGCGACCGCCTCCACGAGATCGGATCGATCGGCGTGCATCTGTTCGTAGACCTCAGGAATCGACCCTGAACGCGCGAACAACCTGATCGCTCGCATCAGGAGCAGCAAGCGCTCGAACATCGCAATGAGCGCGAACAGGTAGAACGGCAGGAGTACGACAAGCGCGGCAAACCTACCGATGCCGCCGGCTGACCACGCTCTCCATAACCAGAATCCCCAGGTCGCGCTGAACGCCACGATCGCGCCGCCGGGCTTCAGCGTCGCCATCATTGCGTCGGCGACCTTGAGCCTCCCGATGAGCCAGACGACCAACATCGGGACCACATTGACCACCGCTCCCACGACCGCGAAGGGGGCCAGCAGGAGACCGAGAACGAGGTCCTTGAGGATGTTCCAGAAGAATGCTCGCCTTGAGCCGAGGCTGGTCACGAAGGTGGCATCGTCGTATCCGAGTGCATCCAGTTCGGTTTGGTACCGATCCATGGCATCGACGACATCCTGCTTGCGGTCCTCGGGCGCCTGGTCGATGAGACCGGCGAGGCGCTCCCGGTCTCCGTGGCCCACATCTCGATCGGAGCCATCCGCTGGCCGAAGCGCAACATCTGCCGCGCCGGAGAGACTGAACGCTGTGCGCCAGTCGTCGAAGTCGGGGGCTGCCAGACGCAACCGCCGCTCCATCTCGGCGGTGAGAGCGACGACGGCATCGCGGTTCGACGCGTCCTGGGGTTCGCCATCAGGGACGTTCTCGTCGACCCACTCGTCGAGGTCAACCGGATGACCGATATCGATGAACACATCGGATCTCAACGCGGCCTTGTTCTCGTAGTGGATCCCCGCGCTGAGGAGTTCGATGCCCTCCACGCCACTCGCTCTGGCACCTAGCGCTATGCGAGCAGAACCGGTCTTTATCCGAGCGATCGAAGGATCATCCACGGTTATGCCCTCGGGAAATATCGTGATCAGATCTCTCTCGGCAAGGGCGTCGTAGGTCGATCGAAACATCTGATCATTCGATGATGCACCGGCGTCGTCGGCCTTATGGACGGGAATTGCCCCTGCCCAGTTGAGAATCCCTCGCGCTCCGGGATACTTCCAGATCACATCCCTCGCTATGAATCGAGGGACACGGTCCATGGCCCGGATCAACAGCAGAGGATCGGCAAACCCGCCGAAGTGGCTCGCGTTCGCGAGCTGCGCACCGTCTGCTGTCATCCCGGAGGGTTGACGTACCTCGACTCGGTGGTAAAGCATCCCGACGGCCCAAGCCACCAGTTTCTTGATGATGCGCTCTCTACGCGTCACCAAATGCCTCCGTGTAGTCCTCCATCGCTGCTGTGACGACTGCTCTCGCGTGGTCAACTCCGTAGGTCAGCGGGATCTCAACGGTGTTGCGCTCGCCAGGCAGTGTCTTGTAGGAGGAGAAGTAGTGCTCGATCCTGCTGATGAGCATCGGGGGGAGCCCGGCGATGTCATCCACCTCGCTCCACGCAGGGTCAGCATCGAGTATGGCGATGATCTTGTCGTCTGCCTCTCCCCCGTCGATCATCTGCAGTCCACCGACCACCCGCGCCGACGTCAGGATCTCGATTCGATTGATGGGGCGTTCCGAGATCACGCAGATGTCGAGCGGATCTCCATCCGACCGGTCGACCGCGTCACAGAGAGCAGCAACGCGCTTGCCGCAGTACGTCCTGGGAATGAACCCGTACAGCACCGGAGGCGAACTTGATCCGCGCTGGGGTCTGTCGACGCGCAGGTACCCGGTCTCCTTGTCCACCTCATACTTGACGACGTCAAAGGGCGTGATCTCGATGAACGCGTTCACGCGGTCTGGAGCGTCGTCACCCGCAGACAACCCGTGCCAAGGGTGTGGCCGCCATCGATAGAACGGTTTCGGAAATGCCATCGGAGGGCAGCATACTTCCGAATGCCACGCTCAGGTATGACGTCTCAGCTGAGCGAATCCCTGGCGAGTTCGTGGACAGAGCTTCCGAACGCAACGATGTCGGCGCCGTCAACGCCTTCGGGATCAAGCACCGCTCCCTGCCAACCGTCCAGATGCCAGGTTGATCCTTCGACGGGTGGCTTCTCTGCCCACGCATCTTCGAACGGCCACGGGTTCGCGTAGAAGTACGACTCATTCGCCGGGTAGAACCCGACAGCGATCTGGGCGGGAGCTTCCGAATCTCCGTAGGGAACAAGCTTGTCCGAGTACCACTCCGTCGCGATGTCAAAGCCGTGCGGCCAGAGATGCGGCCCAGTGACCTCGCCGGAAACCGCTCCATTCATCTCTCCGAAGGCATTGGCTGCGTACGTGGCCGCGGCAAGGAACCGCTCGGCATGTTCTCTGTCATAGGGAAGGGTTTCCGATCCCGCAATCCGATCGGGGTCCACATCGATCGTCGAGCCATGCTTGTCGGCGATCGCAAGGATGGCGTTGCCGATGTCCGCAGGCGATGGGCCGCCGGAGATGTCGAGATGCTCGACATCCTCACCCGCTTGCACGACGATCCGATGCTCTACGAGATCGATCGAGGTGGTGAGTTCCTCACCGTCTGCCAGCGGTGTGGGCGATGCAACGAGACCGGTCGACGTGACGCCCATTGCCACATGCGTCCACCGGTCATCAGCGATTCCAGCAGCCCTAGGGAACGCTGTCAGCGCCTGTCCGTAGGCCTGCAAAGTAGAGCGGGTGTCCTGCCAGTCGTCGGGCAGCTTCGGCATC
>JBDLJV010000124.1:0-6936 GCA_039714175.1 Actinomycetota bacterium | reverse complement strand
CCGAGAGCGAAACCGATCGGTCCTGGGACCTCGATCTCCTCGAGGGCCTCGACGTCGACTCCGTCAGGTACCTGATCGAAGAACGCGGACTTGAGGACCTTCGAGTAGTAGACGAACGCGATCACGGCGTTGATAGCTGCGGCGATCGCAATGCTGTAGCCCCACCAGTTCCCGACGCCGATGGTGGCTGAGAACATGGCGAACTTGGCGAACCACCCGGCAAGCGGCGGAACCCCGGCAAGAGACATGAAGAACACGGCGACGGAGATCGCAAGACCGGGTGCCCAACGGTTCAGGCCGGCCCAATCCTCGAGCTCGTACGAGCCGACGCGAGATCCGATGATGATCGCAACTGCGAATGCTCCGAGGTTCATTACCGCGTAGATGACGAAGTAGGTAACCGTTGCGTAGAAGGCCTGATCGAGGTTGTCTGCTCCTGACGCTGCAGCTGCACCGAACGGCGCAAGCATGAATCCCGCCTGGGCGATCGAGGAGTAGCCGAGCAGCCTGATGACGTTCGTCTGTTTGATCGCAACGATGTTGCCGACGGTCATCGATAGGAACGCCACAACCCACATGACCGGACCCCAGACTTCGGTCACCGTTGGGAAAGCGAGGTACGCGATCGAGAGCAGGCCGACGAACCCGGCGCCCTTGGATCCAACAGCGAGCCATGCGGTCACGGGAGTGGGGGCGCCTTCGTACGTGTCCGGTGTCCAGAAGTGGAACGGCACCGCAGACACCTTGAAGCCGAAGCCGAGGAGGATGAAGATCACGCCGAGCGTGAATAGCGGCACATCGACGACGTCAGCAGACAGAGCTGCCAGTTGGTCGAACTGCTGGCTCCCCGTCAGACCGTAGACCAGCGACACCCCCATCAACAGGAGGGCCAGCGCCAGCACGCCCGTGATGAAGAACTTGAGCGCAGCCTCGTTCGACTTCGGATCACCCTTACGCCAGCCAGCCAGCAGGAAGGCGGGACCCGACACGAGTTCCAGCGCAACGACCATCGTTACGAAGTCCCTGGACGACGCCATGACCACAGCGCCAAGCGCCGATGCTATGAGCAGGAAGTAGTACTCCCCCTCGTAATAGCGGTCTGTCTCGAGGTACCCGATCGACAACAGAAGCGCAATGAACGCAGCGAAGATGAAGACGCCCTTGAGCACGAGCGCATACCCATCGACAACATACGAACCGCCGAACAGGATGCGCTCTGCACCCGAAGAAGCACAGAACTCGAGGCTTCCGCAGAACGCCAGCGTGAGCACAGGGATCAACGCGGCAAACAAACCGACCATGGAGGTAACCGCCACGAGATACTTCTTCTTCGTGACGAGATCGACCACCAGCGCCATCAACACCGTTGCGGCGAGGATGATCTCCGGAAGAATCGCGTGGTAGTCGATAGCGGACACGTCAGCCTCCGAATGCCTTCTGGACGAGACCCACGACAGCGTCGTTCGTTGCGCCGAAGACGATCTTCGGGAAGACGCCGATTGCGATCGTGCCGATGACGAGTGGCGCCCATGCGAGCCACTCGTACGAGTCGACATCTTCGAACTCGTGGTCGGCCCACTCCTCTGCCGGCTCGCCGAAGTTGACGTTGCGCAGCATGTAGAGCATGTAGCCGGCGGTCAGCACCGTGCCGATGGCACCGATGACCATGAAGCCTCGGAACAGGTTCGTTGCTTCGATCGCTTCAAGCGGGGTGAACGATGCCATGAGCGACATGAACTCGCCCCAGAACCCTGCGAGGGAGGGCAAGCCGAGCGACGCCATGGCTGCAAAACCGAGGAGCACACCCATCTTCGGCATGAGCACCATCTGCCCACCGAGACGACCCATGTCACGGGTGTGATAGCGGTGCGCCATCGACCCTGCGATGAAGAACAACAGGCCGGTGATGAGACCGTGGGCGACCATGCCGATGATCGCTGCGTTGATGCCGATCTCGGTCATCGTGGCGATACCCAACATAACGAAGCCCATGTGGCCAACCGATGAGTAGGCAATGAGTCGCTTCACATCGGTCTGAGCCAGACAGGCGAGGGAACCGTAGATGATTCCGATCACAGCCAGGATGCCGATGAACGGAGCCCAGGCAATCGCCTGCTCCGGCAGGATCGGAATCGAGATCCGGATGAAGGCGTAGGTGCCGAGCTTCAGGAGAATCGCGGCAAGGATCACCGAGCCGATGGTCGGCGCAGCCGTATGTGCGTCCGGCAGCCAGGTGTGGAGCGGCCACATCGGCACCTTCACAGCGAACCCGAGGAAGAGACCTGCGAACACGAGGAATGCGAACGTTCCTGTGAACGCTCCGGCAGCACCGATGTCGGACAACTCGATCATCGAGAAGCTTCGATAGCCGAGTGCCTCCTCGGACTTGAAGTACAACGCAAGGAACCCGAGGAGCATGAAAGCGGATCCGAACAACGTGAACACGAAGAATTTCAGCGACGCGTAGAGCCGCATCTCGATCTTCCACTTCACGACGGGGACTTCCCTGATCCCTCGATCGCCCCAGATGCCGATCATGAAGTACATCGGCAGGAGAACAACCTCGAAGAACACGAAGAACAACACCAGGTCGAGGGCAACGAACGTCCCGGTCATACCGGTCGCGAGGATGAGCACAAACGCCAGGAGGAGCTTTGGGTTGTGCGGCTCGGGCCAGTGATTCCAGGAGTAGATGATGACCAGGACTGTGATGAAGGCGGCAAGCACTACCAGGGGTAGTGAGATGCCATCCACAGCAATGTGGAAGTGCGCGTTGATCGCACTGATCCATGTCGTGTCTTGCGCCGTACCAAACTGGTACGTGTCTGCAGCCGAGTAGTCGAACTGCATCGCCAGCATGATCGCCAACGCCAACGTGACCAGGGAGAAGGCAAGGGCGGTCCACTTGAGTAGTGACTCCTTTGCCTTCGGTATGGCCAGGATGGCTAGCGCGCCGACGACAGGCAAGAACACGATGAGGCTCAGACCCCAACCGTTCTCGAACCAATCCATGTCGTTGCTCCTCCTAGAGAATGATGAACAGAACGGCGATGACAACAACGCCGATGAAACTGAATGCTGCGTACTGCTGGATGCGGCCGGTGAACGATCGACGCAGGCTGCTGCCCAGTCCATCGACACCCGCACCGATCTCGTTGTAGAGACCGTCGACCACGTTGGAGTCGACTGTCCTCACAACCTTGGCGACACCGAGCGAACCGGCGCCGACCACATTGACAATCCCGTCGATGACGTTCATGTCCCACCACAGAACGATCCGTGCGATCGGCCCCATGGTCGGGCGCACGATGCCGTTCATATAGAAATCATCGATGTAATAGAGATTCTCGAACAACGGCCACAGCACAGGAATACGGAACGTATCGCGCTCGGCCTGTGTGGCCTTGTCCTTGCCATAGAGCCACCAACCAATGGCGACACCGGCAAGGACGGTCGGAGTGACGATCAGCACGAGTGCCCAGTCGAGACCGTCTGCATGGTGGTCTCCCATGCCGGTGAGAGGCACGCGGGTTGCGAGCCACGTCGTGAAACCTGTGTAGACGCCGGGGAAGTTGATCCATCCGGCAGTCACCGCAAAGAACCCGAGACCGATGAGCGGGTAGGCCATCATCTTCGGTGACTCGTGGGGCGTTGCATGGCCCTTGTACTCACCGAAGAAGGTGAGCGCCACGGCCCTGGTCATGTAGAACGCTGTGATGAACGCGCCTGCGATTCCAAGGATCAGGATGAAGTTCGCAACGTCCTGACCGTGCTGTCCGCTGTACTTCATCGATGCAAGGATCTCGTCTTTCGAGAAGAAGCCCGCAAAGGGGAAGATCCCGATGAGCGCGAGGGTGCCTGCAATGAACGTCCAAAAGGTGATCGGCATCTTCTTTCGGAGACCGCCCATGTCGGACATGTTGTTCGAGTGCACCGCGTGGATGACCGAACCAGCGGCCAGGAAGAGCAGCGCCTTGAAGAACGCATGGGTGAACAGGTGGAAGAGCCCTGCCGTGTATGCCCCGGCTCCCATTGCGGCCACCATGTAGCCGAGCTGGCTCACCGTTGAGTATGCAAGCACCTTCTTGATGTCGTCCTGGACGATGGCGATGAACCCGGTGAGGAAGAGGGTCAGGCCACCGATGACGATAATGATGTCGCGCACGTCTCCACCGAAGATCCCGGCCTCGTCGATGTAGAACGGGAAGAGCCTGCCGAGCAGGTACACGCCTGCGGTGACCATCGTTGCTGCGTGCATGAGTGCCGAGACCGGTGTTGGACCAGCCATGGCATCGGGCAGCCACACGTGGAGTGGGAACTGTGCCGACTTGCCCATTGCGCCGATGAAGATCAGGAGACCTGTCCAGAAGGCGTACTGGCTCAGCATGCCCTCCTCACCGTGCACCACCACGTCGATGATGTCGGCGAAATTGAAGGAACCGACCGACACGGCCATGATGATCGCGCCGAGGAAGAGGCCGGCATCTGCCACCTTGTTGACCATGAACGCCTTGTTGCCTGCATCAACGTTCGCGAAGTCTTCCCAGTAGTGGGCAATGAGAAGGTACGAGGAGACACCAACGAGCTCCCAACCGACGATGAGTTGGATGAGGTTCGGAGCTGCAACAAGCACGAGCATGCCACCGGCGAACAGCGAGAAGGAAACGAAGAACCAGGTGAATCGGACATCGCCCTTCATGTAGCCCTTGGCGTAGGTGAAGACGAGGAGGCCGACCACTCCCACGAGGAAGTACATCATGATCGACAGTCCGTCGACCATCCATCCCCACTCGAGGTGGTAGTCACCGATCCTGGCGATCTCTATGGCACCCTCGTAGACGATGCCTTGTGTCGCGTTGAAGTACATGAGCACGGTTCCATACAACGCCACGAACCCGAGAGCGCCCTCTGCGACCTCCCAGCCCTTGAAAGGCAACTTCTTGCCCCAGAACAGAATGATGAACACGGCGATGATCGGGACAACGACGATGAGCCACGCCCATTCGACGAGTGGACCGTCCGTGATGCCGGGGACGATGGCTTCGTGCCCACCCTCGGCCTCGTGTCCACCCTCAGCAGCGCCTTCCTCGCCTGCAGCGAGGACCACCTGGGACGCAAGGGTGAGGAGTCGATACATCGTCAGCCCTTCATCAGGTTCAGCTCGTCGACATCAGCGGACTGACGATTGCGGAAGATCATGAGGATGATCGCGATACCGATGCCCACCTCAGCGGCGGCGATGGCAATGATGAACAGGGTGAAGATCTGACCGGAGTGGAGCTGATCGGTGAGGTACACATCGAATGCGACCATGTTGACGTTCACGCCCGCCAGCATGAGCTCGACGGACGCGAGCAGAAGGACAGCGTTCTTCCTCGTGATGACGCCATAGAGGCCCATCGAGAACAGGGCTGCACCCACGATCAGGAACTGGACGATCGTCATTCGCTCTCCCCCCCGTCATCCTTGCGGGCAAGAGTGATGCTTCCGATCAGTGCGGCAAGCAGCACGAACGAGACAATCTCGAACGGGATGACGAAACGATCGAACAGGATGTTCGCCAAGTCAGATGTGCTCGTCGGTTCAAAGGGCAGGATCATGCTGGCACCGAACGCATCGACCACGGCCCAAGTGATCACGGCGAAAAGCACGACGGCCAGCAGCGCTGCCGGTGTCTTGACATCCCGACCATGGCTGAGGTCTGATTCCATCCCGAGGGGGGCCCGGGTGATCATGATGCCGATGAGGAAAAGGATGATCACTGCACCGATGTAGACGAGAACGACGGTCCATCCGACGAACGCCGCGCCGAGCATCAGGAACAACGCTGCCGTACCGGCCAGGGACACGACGAGGTAGAGGACTGCTCGCACAATGTTGCTCGACGAAACGGTCCGCCACGCACTCAGGAGCGTGGGGACGGCGATGATGAGGAAGGCCCAGTTGGCCGCTTCCTTGAACCAGTCGGCGAATGACACGATGTCAACTGCGAACAGCATCATGACTCCAGTGCCGGTGGATCGGGGACGGTCTCGAGCCACTCACCGAGCTTCTCCTGGTTGTGGAGGAGGTCGGAGATCTTCTCTTCGGAGTACTCATACTCCGGACTCCAGAAGAGGGCGTTGAATGGGCACACCTCGACGCAGATCCCGCAGTACATGCAGAGGCCGTAATCGATGTCGAAGCGGTCGAGTACGTTCTTCGTCCTGACACGCCCACCGGGCTTGTCGGAGGGCACCTCCACCTTGTGCCCTTCGATGTAGATGCACCAGTCGGGGCATTCGCGTGCACACAGCATGCACGAGGTGCAGGCTTCGGCATCGAGTGAGATGACGCCACGAGCACGAGGCACCGGGATCTCCTGCACCTCGGGGTACATCGTGACAGGAGCCTTCTTGAGCATCGTCTTGAGCGTCAGCCCCATGCCTTTGAAGAGGCCGGGGAAGGGGAACTTGATGTCAGACATCAGAGCACCACCTTGACTATCGAGACGATGGCGATGTTCACCAGAGCCAGCGGAATCAGCCAACGCCAGGCCATCCACTGGAGCTGGTCCTCACGCAGACGTGGCCACGTGAAACGGATCCAGACGATGACGAACGACAGGAGCGCCACCTTTGCGAAGAACATGACGGGACCGGCGAAGTTCGCCAGTGAGTTGGGCAGGAACGGTGCTCCGTAGCCGCCGAGGTACAGCGTTGTGGCGATGGCGCTCAGAGCGATCATCGACGCGTATTCACCGAGGAAGAACATCGTGAAACGGATGCCCGAGTACTCGGTCAGGTAACCCATGGTCAGCTCGGACTCGGCGATCGGCATGTCGAACGGGATACGGGAGAGCTCGGCCACAGCCGCGATCATGAAGATTCCGAACCCGATGATCTGTCCGGTGAGGATGAACGGCAGGGCAACGTCGAAACCGCCGACAGTGAACAA
>JBDLJV010000123.1:0-7023 GCA_039714175.1 Actinomycetota bacterium | reverse complement strand
GTGTATCGGTGGGGGATCGAATCATTCCACGGAGGCGCGCAGCCGTCATAACCGTTCCACTGGCCGGCGAGGTCAGCATCCTCCGCGAACCACATCGTGTAGTCGTTCTCACCGTGGACTCCGACCGGCGCGGAATCCGGTGCCTTGCCGCCGCTCGTCACGCCATCTGCATGCGACCCCTCGGCTATCGACGAGACATCAGGAGGAATATTCACCAACAACCAGTGGGTGAATTCCGCCCTCGGAAGGTCCGCTGGCACCTCACGATCCTCCTGGTTCACGTCATCCCCAACCGATGGTGCATCCACATCGATGCACGTGATCGCGAACGAGCGAGTCCCCGTGGGAGCGTCTGACCAGGCGAGATGAGGATTGCGGTTCCCGGCGAAGGTAACACGGCCGACGTCTGCGGCCCTGGCCAAAGCGAAGTCTCCTCCGATCACTTCGCCATCAACGAACGAGGTACTTGTCAGCTCCACGCTGCACTCCTTTCCTACTAGTGCGACAATAGCGTGATGGAGACCTCGCTCATCATCCTCGGGTCCGGTCAGGACGGGGGCACACCTCAGCTCGGATTGCCGCAGTCCGTCTCACATCCCCGACTGGCATCCAGCATTGCTGTGGTGGCGAAGTCTGGTGCCGTGATCCTTTTCGACGCCTCGCCCGATATTCGCGTCCAGTCGCACCTCTTGATCAACTCATCGATCTACCCGGACGACAGGGAGGTCTGGTTGGACGGGGTTTTCATCACCCATGCTCACATGGGACACTATTCGGGACTCGTGCATTTCGGGCCCGAGAGTTCAAATGCCGATGGCGTCCCGCTGTTCGCTACAGAATCCGTCCTGTCCTTCCTGGGGACGAACGAGCCTTGGCACTCGCTCTTCGCCAACGATCATCTCATCGCTGTGCCGCTCGACAACTCCACGGCGTCAATCGACAATGAGGTTTCTGTCACACCGATCCACGTTCCCCATCGTGACGAGTTCTCCGACACCGTCGCTTTCAGCGTTCATGTCGATGGCGAGCCGTGGCTCCTGTACCTCCCAGACATCGATGGTTGGGACGAGTGGCCGGAGGCCTCGGAGGTTCTTGAGGAGCACGACGTTGCACTGATCGACGCTTCTTTCTCGGATCCCTCTGAGCTTCCCGGACGTGATTTGGCTGCCATCCGGCACCCGCTGGTACCAGACACGATCGCCACGTTCAGCAACCTGGCCGGCGATATGAGAATCATCCTGACCCACATCAACCACACCAATCCACTCGGAGACCCGACCGAGGCCATCACGCGTCTCGCTCTTGAGGCCGACTTCGAGATCGCGCACGATGGCATGATCGTCACCAGGGGAATCCGACCATGAACGAAACCTCCTATGCGGGACAATTCTTGATCGCGACACCGATCATCGCTCTGCCTCCGTTTGCACGGTCGGTTGTCCTTCTGCTGGAGCACGACGATTCTGGAGCCATCGGCGTCATCATCAATCAACCCACTGACCTCCTCGTCGCAGACCACCTGCCTGACCTCGGGATATCCCTTTCCGAGCCAGCTCATGTATTCCTCGGCGGCCCCGTGAGCTCGGACACCGCGATCGTCCTCGCACGCGGAGAGGATCTTGACTTCCTGCGACCCAGCACCCTGGGCGACATTGGAATCGTCGACGTCGACAACACCAGTCAGGATTTCGTGCACGCGAGGGTCTTCGCCGGCTATTCGGGATGGGATCCGGGCCAACTCGAGGCCGAATTGGAGGAAGGTGCCTGGTGGCCCGTACTCGCAGCGCCAGATGAGATCTTCGCAATCGACGTTGCCGATATGTGGGAGAAGACCGTCGAACGTGCTCCGGGTTCCATCCCACTGTATGCAACCTATCCCGATGACCCCTCCGAGAACTGAACGCTGCATGCCTTCATCAACCACTCGACTGCGACCTTCGCTCAAGGGGACAGCGCCCGGGATCACCTACGAATCATCGCTCTGGGATGGTGGCGACGAGTTCCTCGTCGGACTCGACGAAGTCGGTCGCGGCGCATGGGCAGGGCCGCTGACTGTCGGAGCTGTCATAGTGCCAAGAGACCGCAGGATCTACAAGATCAGGGATTCCAAGCAGCTCAAGCCAAGCGAACGAGAATCACTCCTTGATCCCATCAAGGAATGGTCGCTTGCGTGGTCGGTTGGCCATGCATCTGCAGCCGAATGTGATGACTTAGGCATGTCGAAGGCTCAGCAACTCGCTGCTCAGCGGGCGATCTCGAATCTCGGATTGGTCCCCGATCACGCGCTGGTGGACGGACCATGGGACTTCGTCGGCAGCATTCCAACAACGACGATCGTCAAGGGCGACTCGATCTCGCTTTCGATCGCGTCGGCATCCATAGTTGCGAAGGTGACCAGGGATCGACTGATGCAACAAGCATCCGACACCTTCCCCTGGTACTCCTTCGACTCGAACAAGGGTTACCCCTGTAGCAAGCACCGTTCGGCCCTGTTCCAACTCGGGCCGTCGACGATCCATCGGCAGTCCTGGTCGTACATGGAGAAGCTGCCGTGGAATGGCATCGAGGGTTGCGGTAACGCTCCAGATCCGCTTACGTTGTTCTGATGCTCTTCCAAACCGGACCCGTAGATGTAGAAGACATCGTCGATGTCGACACCGTGACCGGATCCGACATCATTTGGGCGGTCGGTATCGTTCTTGTCGCAGCCCTGATCGCGTTGGTCCTCAAGCGGTACGTCAAGAAGAGGCTCTACGACGTCAATCGCCTTCCCGACCCTGTCGCGAAGCTCATCACCCGGGCCCTCTCTTACGTTGTGATGATGACGGGCGTACTCCTCGCACTCCCGTACCTCGGTTTCCAGATCGAGCCGCTCGTGGTGCTGGTTCTCATCGTTGGCGTTGTCGTGTTCTTCGCTGCCCGCCCTCTCGTGGAGGAGTTCTCCGCCGGACTCGTTCTACAGACCCGATCCCCTTTTGTGATTGGTGACCAGATCGAACATGCACGTCATGTTGGAACGGTAATCGACATCGATGGCCGCGAGACCGTGATCAAGACCATGGGAGGCAAAATCGTCCGCGTCCCCAATACCTCGATCCTCCAGGCACCCATCGTCAACCTCACGGCCGAGGATGCTCGCCGTACGACGATCGAGGTCCGCGTGGAGTACGGCGTCGATCTCGACCACGTCGCATCTGTCCTTGAGAATGCGGTAGCCGATGTCCCCTCCGTGTACGAGAGTCCGGCTCCCACCATCGGAGTCGTCGGCTACGGCGATTCGTCAATCGCCTTCGAGGTATGGATCTGGCATACGCCAACGCTCCTTGCCGCCTTCACAGCACGAGACGAGGCCATCCGCTCCATCAATCGGGCTCTTGCTGCTGAGGGCATCGTCATCCCGTTCCCACAGAGGGACATCTGGATGCGTTCCGACACGACACCCGGAAACGGCTGACTCCACCATGACCGACCCCATCAAGCCCCAACCACTCGATCCAGTCGACGTTCTACAGATCGACGGCCTCCTCTCTGACGAGGAACGCCTCCTGCGTGACACCGTTCGCCGGTTCGTTGCAGACAAGGTCACGCCACACGCCGGCGCGTGGTTCGAAAAGGGTACGTTCCCTCTCGAGCTTGTACGCGAGATGGGCGATCTCGGCCTCCTGGGGATGCATCTCGAGGGATACGGTTGCGCAGGCACCTCCGCTGTTCAGTACGGCCTCGCGTGCACGGAGCTCGAAGCAGGTGATTCGGCTGTACGTAGTTTCGTCTCCGTACAGGGATCCCTGGTCATGTACCCCATCTGGGCGTTCGGTTCAGAAGCCCAGAAGGAGCAATGGCTGCCCGGCATGGCGGCCGGCGAGATCATCGGCTGTTTCGGGCTCACCGAGCCCGATTCCGGATCTGACCCCGGCTCGATGCGAACGACGGCTGAACGTATCGGTGATGAATGGGTCCTCAACGGTACGAAGATGTGGATCACGAATGGATCCATAGCCGATGTTGCTGTCGTGTGGGCAGCGACCGATGAAGGCATCCGAGGCTTCCTTGTCCCGACCGATACCGAAGGCTTCATAGCGAACACGGTCCACGGCAAGATGTCGCTGCGAGCCTCAGTGACAGCCGAATTGGTGCTCACCGACGTGCACGTGCCCGACAGTGCCGTTCTTCCAGCTGTTGTCGGGTTGAAAGGGCCCCTCTCATGTCTCAACGAAGCACGCTTCGGCATCATGTTCGGAGCGATCGGGGCAGCACGGTCCTGCTACACGGCGGCTCGCGAGTACGCCATCGACCGTGAGCAGTTCGGCAAGCCGATCGCTTCTTTCCAACTCACCCAGCAGAAACTCGTCGACATGATGGTCGGAATCAACACCGGGATGCTTCTCGCGATGCATCTTGGAAGGAAACGTGACGAAGGGACGCTGTCAGCCGAGCATGTCAGCTACGGCAAACGGTCCAATGTACGCATGGCTCTTGATGTTGCCCGCGAATCACGCAACGTACTCGGGGCGAACGGCATCACGCTCGACTATCCCGTCATCAGACATATGAACAACCTCGAGTCCGTCTACACCTATGAGGGTACGAACGAGATCCACACCCTCGTGCTCGGCCAGTCCATCACCGGCATCTCTGCTTTCGAGTGACAATGCCCCGCCTCGTCCTCGCATCAGCGTCCCCCCGGCGCGCTCTTCTCCTATCGACCGCGGGCTTCGCTATCGATATCCGGCCGCCAGACATCACAGAGAACGTTATCGATGGTGAGACGGCAGCCGAGACCGTCCTGCGGCTTGCTCATTTGAAAGCGAAAGCCGTCGATCGCGCGACTGACGAAGTCGTGCTGGCAGCCGACACGATGGTCGTCCTCGACGGTATCCCGCTCGGCAAACCTCGTGACGCCACCGATGCCGCTCGAATGCTGTCTGCGCTGAGTGGGAGGACCCACTCGGTGTTGACCGGTTGGTTGGCGATCGCTGATGATGGTGAGCGTTTCGATATTGCAGAATCCCGCGTGACATTCAAGGAGCTTGCCGGATCCGATATCGACGCCTACATCAACGATACGCGGCCTTTCGACAAGGCTGGCGCCTACGGCATCCAGGAGGAGAAGGGGCGCCTCATCGAGCATGTGAACGGTTCACGGGCAAACGTGATGGGGCTTCCGCTCAGAGAGATCGTTGCTGCTCTTGAGGAGTTCGGCGTTGTTCCGTCAGGCCCTTAGGGCAGCGACGAGAAGCTTGGCCAGTTTCGCCTTGCTCCCGGTTGCCTTGTAGTCGATGAGGTATTCACCGATACGGTGCGCCTGCTTGTTCGTAACGAAGTAGATGAGCTTCGGACTGAGGTGGTACTCGCCCTTTGTCATCGCTCGAACGTGAGGAGCGAACGGACCACGCACGATTGACTTCTGCGTCTGATTGAACATGAGCGTGTTGTGAACCACTCCAACGCCGCTTCCGATGTCCTGTCTCGTGTGTCCGGGGAACGCGCCCCATGCACACTGGGAGATGAAATAGGCAGCGCCCGTCCAAAGGTTCACTGCGATGGTGCCGTACTCCAGGTCAGCAAGAGCATTCTCGAGTTCGTCTGCGTGACGTGACTGCGTCCTTGGATGGATGATCACGTTGGCACCGAGGGTGCCGTAGAGGGACTCGTTCGCGAACTGGACGGCCTTGTCAAGGTATTCACCGACACTTGGGCTCGGCAACGTGACAACAGCAAGAGCGGGACCGAACACCTCATGTGCGAAGACACGGTGTCCGCCATCGTCGGCGCTGACGGCAGGGAAGAGGTACCGATTGTGCGTGACACCGAACGTCTCGACATCCTCGATATCCGCCAGAATGCCCTCACAGCGAGCTTCGGATTCCGGGTAGTAGACGACACGATCGTCGACATCCTCAAGAACTCGTCGAATCTCGGCGAGAAGTGCCTCGCGCTGCTCCCAGTGCTCCGGCAGGATCAACACCTGTGCTGCGATGCAGTTGTGCCCCGAGTTGTGCATCTTCTGGCTGACGATGTGCTCGGCTTGGAACGTGATGTCGCGCCTTGACCAGTTGCCCGGCACAACAATGACAGGACCGACACCCCCAAGCTCCGCGCCAATCGGTCGTGTGTTGATCGGCGTATCCGCCTTCTTGTTCTCGGCACCTTCTGCACCTGTGCCATAGACGATCGCGTCGTAGGTTCTGGCACTCCCGGTGATGTGGATCGAGTCAACTCCAGGATGCGACGTCAGATATGAGCCGATCCTGATCCCGCCGTAGATGAACCTGACATACCCATCGTCTATGAGATCGGCGAAGATCTCCTCAAAGAACCCTCCTGTGTAGTCATTCACAGGATTCATCTTGAGAGCCACGACCTTGCCCTCGTTGAACATGGCGTACACAAGGTCAAGGGCAGCAATGGACGAGATGTTCCCTGCCGCAAGAACGACAGACACGTCGCCCGTCGGATCGTCCTGCTCGTAGAACGCACCGACCGTCTCCTGGAGGGACTCCGGCGTCACGGATGGCTGCATCCAGACCTCGGCGCTAACACCCGACCACAGGATCAGATCGTCCATGGTGTTGGGAAACACGTCAACCACGACTTGATCCGAGGCGTTCTGTCGCACCTTGTAGCCGTCGAGGACGGAGGTGCCAGAGGCAATCCGCCTGAGCGTCACCAGTAGATCATCGACAATCGACATGACCGAGAACGGCCCTGAGGTCCATTCCTCTCCGGCGAGCGGATGGTCCATCGAAAGCCCCTTGGCCTCGACCGCCGCTTCAACCCATGGGCGCGCCACTCGCACTGTGCGTGCTCGAATCGATTCGAGGTACTGGATCCGTCGTGCAATGGGAAGGCCCGCCCATCGATCCTTCGACTCTCGGAGCTCTGCGATGGCGTCGTCTATGAGATCTGTATGCATGACTCGTCAATCTAGTGCCGCGTCAGGCAACCTTTGCGCTGTTCTGCCGGCCAGGAACACCGCTCGCGGTGTCCTCGTCCTCGACGCAGTCCAGACTGCGCCTTCGTCCT
>JBDLJV010000122.1:0-7095 GCA_039714175.1 Actinomycetota bacterium | reverse complement strand
TCCGAACGTGAACGCAACGATCGCGAGACCGAAGTTGCCGACGTTGCCGTAGACCGACGACAGAACGCCTGCTGACGAAATCGAGTGGGGGCGTCGGAGAGCTTTCGCCGAGAGCCACGCAACCACTCCCGCACCAGCCATCGCCAGGATGGTGGCTCCCATGAGCTGGCCCACCAGACCAGCCGACAAGTCGGCCGAGGCGAGGATGTCGAATACGAAGATCGGTGCGACGATCCAGTAGACGAGACGGGTCAGCGTCTTCGCATCGAGATCGAGCTTCCGGCCCGCAACCGCGCCTGCTCCGACGATGAGAAACACCGGCAGCAGGATGTCAACGAGTATCTGCAGCAACGCCATGCCGGGAGAGTAGGCGGGGATGGAGCTGCGGTCGTACTACGTACTACGTATTACGTACTACGGCAGCCTGATGCGAGAGCAACAGGCTGCGCTACCCACCCATCGACTCGTCCGAGAGGATGTCACTCGATCGGCGCGCCAGACCCCGCAGGATCTCCGCTGACTCGGCGGGCATGTGATATGTCTCCGCCTCGGATGGGAATTCACCCGACTCGACATCTGAGAAGAACTCCTCGAGCGCCTTGACGCCTTCATCAGCAAGGTTCCCGTACTGCTTGACGAATTTCGGCAGGTACTCACCTGCGCCGAGGCCGGTTACGTCGTGGAACACAAGCACCTGACCGTCGCAGTTGACGCCGGCACCGATCCCGATCGTCGGCACACTCACCTCAGCTGTGACCATCTCTGCCACAACGTCGGGCACACCTTCGAGCACGATCGAGAAGACTCCGGCATCAGCCAGCGCCCGGGCGTCGGAGATGAGCTCATATGCCGCTTGCGCCTCCTTGCCCTGCACCTTGAAGCCACCCATGGCGTGTACCGACTGGGGGGTGAGACCAACGTGACCCATCACCGGGATCTCTGCGTCGAGGACAGCTGTGACAACATCGAGCCGCTTGCGACCGCCCTCCATCTTCACGGCTCCGGCTCCACCTTCTCGGACGAACCGTCCGGCGTTCTTGACCGTGTCTTCGACAGACATGTGGAACGAGAGCCACGGCATGTCACCAACAACCAGCGCATTCGGCTTCGTGCGTGAAACGGCGGCCGTGTGATGGATCATCACGTCCACGGTCACGGACAGCGTGTCGTCGTATCCGAGAACCACGTTGCCGACAGAGTCACCTACGAGGATGATGTCGGCACCTGCTCGGTCAGCGATGCGGGCAGTTGGGGCGTCATACGCCGTAACCATCTTGAGCTTCTGTCCGCCCTTGCGGGCGAGGACAGCTGGGGCAGTGACCTTCTTGGTCATGATTCGGTTCCCTTCTCCCCACCATTCCGGTTGGGGGACTTCGTACCGGTATTCAGATGCCCGGCATCGTGAACCTCAGTCGCCGCAAGCGGTCGCCCGTGCTCTGCCGGTACTGCAATGGTAGGCAGAATCTCCCGCTGCGTGCACGGCTACGCGCCCGCCTCCGGCGGACCAACCAGTGCTCCGGTGCCCCGTCGGCGTGAAGGCCGATCCGCCCTAGCTTCCGGCTATGCGTCAACCATCGCAACGAGGACGGTGCTCCGGGCAACCGATGCCGCGGTCCAGGCAATGATGCCTGCGACACGCGGTGCGGGCATGCGCGTGGCTGCCATTACTCCATCTCCTCTGACGGAGTAGCGAGCACCGCCTCGTTTGCGACCAGGAGTCCAACGATGTCAGCAGGAAGGCTTTGGGATAGCTGAGTCACGGCAATGGACTCCGTGTACCCGGTTCCCGCGAGTGCATCAGAAATCGACGAATCGACATCCGACACACTGGGCTTCACGGGGGCGGGCAGGTTTCCAGCAGAGAGGGCGGAGAGCTGACTCTCCGACCCCTCTACATCTTCTTCAACAATCGACTGCACCTGGGGAGCTGGGTCACTCGGTGCAGGCTCCGACGCGAGGTATCCAAGGCTCACCAACTCTGCCGCGGTGGCAAACGTACCGCCCATCGCCGGGAGCCAACGCATGACTAGTCGTCGTCCTCGTCATAGTCGTCATGGTCGTCGGATGAATCGGACGGGTCGGCAACAACCGTGGTCACCTCTACGAAGGGCTCGGTCTCGGGTAGTCCGGTCACCTTGGAGGCCCCTCTCGTGCGTCTCTCCGTCGACATCGATCAGCTCCTTCGGTGTCATCTGTTGGCAATACGATGCAACACCGTCGGATAACCGCGCGCTAAGCGCACGCAAACGGTGGGGAAAGAGTTGGTCAGGTGTCAGGTGGAGGACGCGAGGGGGAGGGTGATTACGATGCCCGCGCCGCCAAGCGAGCGGGACTCTCCGATGACGAAGCTTCCTCCGGCCTCCTCGACGGTTCTGCGAACGATGTCGAGGCCGAGTCCCGTCGAACCGCCCTCTGATGTGCCCCGATTGACGACTGAGTCGCCCTGGAGTCCGGGTCCGCCATCCTCGATGGACAAGAGCCCACGGCCATCATCGAGATCAACCGACACGGACATCCCGGTTCCGTCGGGTGTATGCGATAGGACGTTCTCGATCAACGCATCAACAGCAGCTTCGACATCGCCGGTTGGCAACGTAACGGGCACAGCCGAAGTGGTGATCTGCGTACTGACGGCTCGGTCCTGTTCCACAGCAAGGGGGAGCCAGAAGTCCGCCCTGGACCTGGTCACGATCGCCAGATCGCACCACTCCTCCACCTCGCGACGCACAGGGCGCCTGGCTTCACTGATGATGAAGTCCGTTGTGCGCTGCAGCTCATCCAAATCGCCAATCAACCGCTCCTTCTGTCGGCCCTCCTCGAGTCCGTCGACACTGAGACGAGCCGCCGTGAGGGGCGTTCGTAGCCGGTGAGCGAGATCAGCAGCGGTTTCTCGTTCTTCCTGGAGCAGTCGCCCGACCCGGTCAGCGAGCCGGTTGAACTCGATTCCAGCCTCCTCGATCTCAGGAGGGCCGCCCGGCACGACGCGCACACCGAGATTCCCGTGACCGAGCAGATTCGCCTTCTCGGAGAGTTCCCTCACCGGCTCCACCATCGTTCGGCCCAATCGATCGGCGATCCAAGCGGCGATTACCACGAGCGATAGACCGAGAGCTCCGAGGATGAACCTGCTGCGAGCAACACCGGCTGTGAGCTCGGCATCGGACACGAAGACTCGAATCACCAGAGGCGGCCCGTCTCCCGTCAGCACCGGGACGTAGACCGCGATACCACCAGCGACGGGAGCAACGAACGAACTTCCGTCGAGAGCAGGTGTGAGGTCCTCATCCACCGGAATAGGAAGCCCAACGATCGATCCATCCGGCAGTACCACCGAAGCGTTCGCGTCGAGGATGTGATCCTCGCCGAGGATGTCGACAGCAGCCTCAGGTTCCCGATCTACGACGAAGACCGACAGCACACGGGCCAAGCTCTCTGCGTCACGTTCCGCCGAGGCGATCGCATCGTCCTGAGAGAGATCGCCGACAAGGATGAACAACGGCACCAGGAACGCTAGAACGACGATTCCGGTGACGGCGACCGTGAGGAGTATGAGTCGGCGTCTCACGACGTCGGATCAACCAGCCGCACGCCGACTCCGCGCTTCGTATGCAGGTAGACAGGCTCCGCGGCGGTCTCGCCGAAAGCCTTTCGTAGCCAGGACACGTGGACGTCAACCGTCTTGTCCGCCCCGCCGTAGGGCTGCCGCCAGACCTCCGCCAGCAGTTCACGCTTACTTACGAGTCTCCCCGGACGCTCCGCGAGGTATGCGAGGAGTTCGAAGGCACGAGCCGTGAGCTCAATCTGCTCACCGTTGAGCGTGACTTCGTGACTGTCAAGATCGAGCCCAAGACCTCCTACCGTGAGAATCTGCTCAGTCTCATCGGCTCCGGCGCGGCGCATCACAGCACGGATCCTCGCTGCGACGTGATCCGCGGAGAACGGCTTGATGACGTAGTCGTCAGCTCCGGCGTCGAGAACACCGATGATGTCCTGCTCGTCATCGCGCGCCGTCCCGACAACGATCGGGATATCGCTTACCGCTCTGATCATCCGGAGCGCTTCGACACCGTCGAGATCCGGAAGGCCGAGATCCAGGATCACGACATCAAAGGCACCAGACACTGCGCGCTCCACACCGTCCATCGCCGTGCCAACGGTCTCGATGTCGTGGCCACGTTCGGACAGCAGTCTGGCGAGGGACTCGCGGATTCGCTGGTCGTCCTCGATGATCAGGATGGTTGCCATGTTGATGCACGATACCGACACAATCCGCTCCGACGGTGTAGTTATCGGTCCAATCGCCCTCATTTATCGCATCGTTAACGCAGTACCCCGTGAATTCGCGAAACTATGGGCATGCGCAAGAACATGGGACTTCTCCTCGCATGGGTGACCGCGGCACTCCTTGCCATTGCGGTGTCAGCAGCTGCCGTTGCCGGCATCCGAGGAGAACTCACCGATAGTCCAACATCCATCGGTGCTCCCTCTTCAGCGCTCACGGCATCGACCCCCGTCGAAATCGAAGAGGGAGTGCCCGAAATGCCCGAGACGATCACCACACGTCCCGAAGCCGAAGCTGTTGAGACCGAGGACACTTCAACAACCACGACAGCTCCCCCAGAGACATCGACGACTACGACCACGCTTTCCGCGGCGCCGACAACAACCGAGCCGACGCCGACCTCACACTCGAAGACCTACGACACCGATGGCGGCTCCGTCACCATCAAGGTCAGCGGGGACTCTGTGACATTCGCCGGCGCCCACCCCAATACAGGGTGGAGCGTCAAGCTCAAGGACCCGGGACCGGAGAAGGTCAAGGTCTATTTCGAGCATGAGGAGAGCCACGACGACGAGGACGAAGCGGAGAAGATCGAGTTCAAGGCGTGGGTCGAAGAAGGAGAACTGCGGATCTCCACAGAGGAAGAGGACTGATCGAGACTAGGTTGCGGTCATGGCTCGCAAAGACATCACCATGACGGACACCGAGATCATGGCCTTCCTCACCGAAGGGGCAAAGGTCCTCCAGGTCGCCACCATCGGCAAGGACGGTGCACCCCATCAGGCACCGATGTGGTTCACGATGGATGGCGACAGGGTGGTATTCCGTTCGTTCACCAAGTCACAGAAGATCGTCAATCTGATGCGCGACCCACGGCTCTCCGTGCTTGTTGAGGCCGGTGATACGTATGCGAAGCTCCAAGGGGTGATGATCCAGGGGACCGCCAAGCTCGTCACGGATCCCGACTACGTGCTCTGGGCATACGGCCGACTCGCGGCTCGGTACCCGATGGTTGCGGACGAACCCGTCGAGATGGACGAGCAATCACTCGAGAACGCTTTCGGTCGCTTCGCGCCGAAGAACACGGCAGTGATCGTGGAGCCAACCAAGGTCACGAGCTGGGACCACACGAAGCTTGGCGGCACCTACTGAACCAGAGGCTTCTGGCGTCCGTGACGGCGGTATATCGCCGTCACGGACGCCAGAACGGTTAGGGCGTGGAATCGGTGTTGTCGTTCTTCTTTGTCGCGGTGCGGATGCCGGAGGAGAGCATCGCCAGTCCGATGATGAGGAACGCGACCGGGAGTAGCCATGCTCCCAAGTCGAACCCCCAGTCGTAGTTGAAGTCCCACATGATGCTGGCCGTGAAGGCCAGGAACAGCGCTCCGAAGATGAACGAGATGACGTCGAATCGATGTGTCTCCATGGCTAACCCTCACTTCCCGTGTAGTTGCCGTCCTGCGAGACAATCTGGACCTCCACCTCGCCTATGCCAGCCTCGAGATTGAGATCGAGATACGGAGCCGCGATGCCCACCGAGAACGACCGGTCGATACCGATTCCCGAAGCGCTCACGAACGAGTCGTCGAATACGAAGCGCCCTTCGTTTGTCGTGTAACGACTTGCCACCGCTCCGATGCCTACCTCAGCATCCACGTTGATGCTTACCGAGTCAGGCACCCGGACGACCAGTTCACCGATCCCGACGGAAGCATCGATCACTCCGATCTCCGCTAGCTCGTCGGCGGAGAGATCTGTGAGATCGATCGTCAGCTGACCGATGCCGAGCTCATATGACCCACCCACATCCGCAGCAGTCTGTGGGTTGTAGCTCGGGTCGCCAACGGACCAATCGGAGATCCACGGGATCGCTGCAGCGAAGAGCAGCCACGGGGCGAGAAGCAGTCCGATGACGATCAGCCAACGCGCCCTTCCAATCCAAGCACCAACGATCAAGCCCAGCGAAACGACGATCATCGAAGCAGCTGCGTAGTCGATCGGTTGGAACGAGTACCAATCCAGGAGCTCGACCATCGCCATCACCGAAAGAACGATGAGACCAACGGCCATCGTCAAGCGACCGAGCATCGACTTCGGGGGCTTCGGCTTCGGAGCCTTCTTCGGCTTCGCAGGCTTCGTTGGCGTCACCGTTACGACTGGCACTGCCGAGGCCTCGATCGGGGGAGTCCCGGTCGAGGCTGCGGTGTCCGCTCTGTCGGCGGCGGAATCGGTTTCAGGTGAGAGCTCATCCTCATCGAGGTAGTGCTTCACGCCATCATCCGGCTTGTCCGGAGGGCGGAGATCTCCTCGATACAGGAGCACACCGACGATGGCAAGCACACCGGCCGCAACGAGTCCTCCACTCACGTGGAAGAACTGGCTGAGAACGATGACGCCGGCAACGCCGATGAGCACAACTCCGAAGATCGTGCCCAAGTCGGTGAGATCGAGACCTTCCATCCAGCTCGTGGCGACCGACTCGTCCTCGGTCTCCTTGGGTATGAGTATCCATGCGAGTATGTAGAAGAACACACCAGCGAATCCGAAGAGCGTCAAGATGATGAACGCCCATCGGAACCACCACGCGTTGATCCCGAACTGCTCGCCAAGGCCACCACAGACACCGGCGAAGACGTTGTCGTCCACCGACCGGGTGAGCCTCGTTACGGGGTTTCGTGAATCTGTCATGCCCATATCGTGTCGTAGAACACGTCTGCCGACAATCGGGAAGCATCCTCTCGATTCCTGAGGTCTCAGGGTTCACTCAGGGTCGTCCCCAGTTGTGACAAGAACCGTGCTGTGACACCATTGCA
>JBDLJV010000121.1:0-7109 GCA_039714175.1 Actinomycetota bacterium | reverse complement strand
GAACGCCTCGGCATCGGCACGATCCTCAACGTGGTGCTGATCGGAATCGTCATCGACCTCACGCTGTGGTTGGCCCCCGAAACCATCGAATCCCTCTGGATTCGATGGG
Source organism: Actinomycetota bacterium (assembly GCA_039714175.1). GTDB lineage: Bacteria > Actinomycetota > Acidimicrobiia > Spongiisociales > UBA5794 > B3-G11. Next base: position 7,000 of record JBDLJV010000121.1, on the reverse strand, counting down.
TCCTCCTTGTCGGTGGAATTCTCGTGATCGCGGTCGGTTCCGGCTACTACATCGGGTCGGGCCTCGGACCAGGACCGCGTGATGGGCTCATGACGGGTCTCGCTCGGCGCGGCATCTCCATCGGACTCGCACGAGCAGGAGTAGAGATCTCGGTGCTCATCATCGGATGGTTCCTTGGCGGCACGGTCGGTATCGGCACGGTGCTGTTCGCCTTCGGCATCGGACCCCTGATCGGTCTTCTTCTCCCCCGTATGAGTCTTGAACCCCTCTACGACTACGAGAACCCGCCGGACGGACCGGGTACAGCCGAGGGAGTGCTGTAGAGGGCGTCAGGCGTTCGTCGCTTATCGTCAGTCGCTACGGAGAACCGATGACTGGTAATCGTCAATCGTTCGCCGTCAGGAACTCGCTGAGCACTCCGTACACGGTGTCGAGGTTCTCGATCGGGACCGATTCGTTGACCTGGTGGGCCTGCGCGACTTCGCCGGGGCCGTAGTTGATCGCCACAGCTCCGCGTGATGTCAGGCGGGCAACGTCGGTCCAACCCTGTTTGGCCGTGCGACCCCTGCCGATCAGGTCGTCGAGACGCTGAACCGCTTCGGAATCGAGATCGATCTTGCCTGAAGGGGCACGGTCGGTGATGACCACCTCATCGGCGTCACTAGCCACGTCATGCAATCGGGCTTCGGCCTCTTCAATGCTGTAGATGGGCGGGAAACGGTGATTGAGGTTGATCGTGAACTCGCCGGGAATGATGTTGTTGGCGATACCACCGGAAGCCCTTGTCACCGAGAACACCTCTCGGTACTCGAGGCCACCGATGTCGACGAGTTCGGGTTCTCTGGCATCCATTGCTGCCAGCCACTCCCCTGCCTTGGTCACGGCGTTCTCGCCCAACCACGGCCGGGCGGAGTGAGCGGTCGACCCCTTGAAGATGACGTTCGCATTGAGGGTTCCGTTGCAGCCAAGCTCAAGGTTGAGGTCGGTCGGTTCGAGCACGATGGAGATCTCGGCATCGATCAGCCACGGCGCAGCGTCAAGCACCGCTTCGAGTCCGTTGTTGACGGCCGGACCTTCCTCCTCGTCGTAGAACACACATACGAGAGAGCCGTTGGACTCACCAATGCCGTTGTCGAGCAGCTCGATCATTACCGCAAGCCCGCCCTTCATGTCCGAAGCGCCAAGCCCGATGAGCCGCTCCCCCTCGATGCGTGCCTTCGGGTCTCCTTGTTCGGGAACGGTGTCCGTATGGCCATAAAGAACGGTGAAAGCACCGCTCTCCGGCCGTGCACCGATGATGACCGACTTGCCGATTCGCTGCGACGGGTAACGCCCCTCGTACCGGCCCTCGATCCATGAACAAAGCTCCTCCTCGTTGCCGATGACAGACGGGATATTGATGACCTCAATGAGCGTGTCGAGCAGTGTCACACCTGCACCTCAAAGGTACGGAGCGCTTCGTTGAGCGACGTCTTCTTGTCGGTTGACTCTGTCCTTCTCCCGATGATCAGCGCACATTGCAGGTCGTAGGAGCCTGCGGGGAATTCCTTGGGCCGAGTGCCGGGGACCACAACAGCATTCGCCGGAACACGTCCACGTGTCTCGATCGGCTCGGGACCGGTCACATCGATGATCGGAGTCGACGCGGTGATCGTTGTGTTCGCACCCAGGACCGCTCCCTCTTCGATGATCGCTCCCTCGACGACGATGCTGCGACTTCCGATGAACGCTCCGTCCTCGACGATCACCGGCCTTGCGCCGGGTGGCTCGAGTACCCCGCCGATGCCGACACCGCCGGAGAGGTGGACGTTCTGCCCGATCTGGGCCGATGAGCCGACCGTGGCCCAGGTGTCAACCATGGTTCCCGATCCGACATAGGCACCGATGTTCACATAGCCGGGCATGACGACAACACCGGGCTCGCAGAACGCGCCGTAGCGGATTACGCCGGGTGGAACGACGCGCACACCTGCTGACTTGAGGCCGGTCTTGGTCGGGATCTTGTCGTGATACTCGAACGGTCCAGCTCCCATGGTCTCAACCTCGGTGATGCGGAAGTAGAGCGAAATCGCACGCTTCACCCACTCGTTGACGACCCACTCGCCGTCGAACTTCTCAGCAACCCGCACAGCGCCGCTGTCCAACTGCGCGATGGTGTGGTGCACAGCGTCAACGGCCGTGTTGAGACCGATCTCGCCTCCGTACGCGGCATCAATGAGCTCCTGGTTGGTCATGGATCCTCCTCGTCAGCCGAGCGCGCCCACAAGCGCGTCAGCGGCTTCTTCACACTCTTCCAAAGTCGGGATCAAAGCAAGCCGAATGAATCCCTCTCCACCCTCACCGAATGCTCGACCGGGCGTCACGACGATTCCCTCGTTGAGAAGCCTGTCGGTGACTGCGACGTCATCACCGACACGCACCCACAGGTAGAGCCCTGCTTGTGACGCCACGACCTCGAGACCGAGCACATCGAACGCTCGCTCGAGAATGCGGCGCTTTGCGGTGAACAGTGTGCGGCGATCCTGCGCATGGCCGTCATCGGACCATGCAGCTATCGCTGCAGCCTGTACGAAATCCGGGGATGCGGTACCGGTGGTCGACCGGAGTTCCCTGAGGGCGGCGATTGCCCGTGCGTCGCCGACAATGGCACCGGATCGGAATCCGGTCATCCCCGACCGCTTCGAGAGCGACAGGTAGACAAGGACACCGGTCATGAGTTCGTCGGCAACCTGGAGCACCGATGCCGGACCGTCGGGATAGGCGTCATCCTCGTACGTGTCGGAGTAGCACTCGTCGGAGAGCAACAGCACGCCTTCTGCCCTGCAGCGTTCATACAGGTCCTCGAGGTCCTGTTTCGATGCCACGGATCCTGTGGGATTGTGCGGCGAGCACGTCCACAGCAGCCTCGTGCGGCTCCACACCTCGTCGGTGATGTCATCGGGTCGCAACACGAAGTCATCACTGAGGACGACCCGGTGCAAGTCGGCTCCGGAGAAGATGGCCCCGCGTTCGTACACCGGGTACCCAGGTGACGGAAAGACCACGACATCGCCGGCGGATCGGTCGACGAACGCCAGCGGAGTTGTGAAGATCGCTTCCTTGGATCCACTGGTGGGAATGATCTGGGTATCAGGATTCACGGACGCGCCGAACCGGCGCATCACATAGTCGGCAACGGCTTGCCGAAGGTCCGCTCGCCCAGCAGCGGTTGGATATTGGGATACCTTCGGCACGGCCTCAACGAGGGCGTCGACAATGAACCCGGGGGTTGGCTCCCGCGGATCGCCGATCGAGAAGTCGATGACAGGAAGCCGAGCCTCGATCCGCTCCAACGCGCGCTGGCGAATCGCTGCAATCGGGTAGGCACCGAGCTCCTCAAGAGCGGGGTTCAATCTCATACCCACACGGTAATACGGTCCCCCCATCATGGGGGGACGGCAGAGCGGAGCGATGCAGGGGGGTGATGCTGAAACCTGAGACCTGAGACCTGAACTCTTTCTGCATCCCCCTCCTGGCTCGCAAGCTCGCCCGTCCTCCCACAAGGGGAGGACCGTTGGGAAGATGCCTCACCTCGTGGATTGAGGATGAAGGGGGGACATGTTGCATGTCGTACTACGTCGTACGTACCACGTACTACGTTTCCCCCATGAACACGACCGGGTACCGCGTCACCTATACCGTCCTCGCCGTGGTGCTCCTGGCGATCATCGGTGGATCCATCCTGTTCATCCCGTCAGGTGATCCCGAAGTGCTGCCCGATGCCGTCGAGCAGTACGCACCGCGCGATGGAGATATCGCGATCAACCCTGTGAAGGTGCTGATCGACCTGAAGCCGAACTACGAGGTTCGATTCGTGATCGACGGCACAACGATCCCTGATGAAGACGTTGACGGGATTCCCCAGACAGGCATCTATCAGTTCGAACCGGGACCCGGCAAGTCCATCGAGCGCTGGACTCCGGGAGAGCACACGGTTGTGGCGACATGGATCGGCGGCTCCGCCGGTGTGGACACCGGTACCCTCGTGTGGACATTCCGCGTCCAGTGATCAGCCGGATGCCGGCTATCAGCTCTCAGCTTTCAACCACTCCGCGCCTTCGCCGAGCAGGCGTTCGAACGCTGCATCGTCAAGCACGGGAATGTCCAGGGACTCCGCCTTCGTGAGTTTGGAACCTGCGTTCTCCCCGGCAACCAGAGCCGTCGTCCGAGACGACACCGAACCGGTCACCTTGCCTCCCCTGTCGAGGACGGCAGACTTGGCCGATTCCCTCGTGAAGTTCTCGAGTGACCCTGTGATCACAACCGTGACACCTGCCAACGTCTGAGTCAGGTCACCTTCGGCCGACACATCCACAAGAGAGACGCCGGCGTGTCGAAGTCGTTCCACGAGATCGACATTGTCCGTGTCCGCCGACCAAGCAGCGACCGAGCCCGCGATCTCCGGGCCGATGCCATCGATCTCCATGATGTCCTCTTCCGACGCATCCATGAGTGCATCCAGGCTCCCGAACCTGCGAGCGAGCTGCGCGGCGACCGTCGCACCGACATGGTCGATGCCGAGGCCGAATACGAGTCTGCCCAACGATTGCTCCTTCGAGTGTTCGATTGCAGACAGGAGATTCGTTGCGGAGACCTCGCCCCAGCCCTCGATGGAGAGCAGGTTCTCTTCGGTGAGGCTGTAGATGTCTGCGGGGTCGGTGATCAGACCGAGTTCGAGCAGCGAGTGGACCGTCTTGTATCCGAGGCCCTCGATGTCCATCGCTCCCCGGGACGCGAAGTGGTACAGGTACTCCCGCAAGCGGCTTGGGCATGCATAGCCACCTGTGCACCGTGCCTTCGCCTGATCCTCGGGTTTGACGATCGGGTTCCCGCAGTAGGGACACGTGGACGGCATCTGCCACTGCGCCAACCCCTCAGGACGAAGTGGAAGCACCGGCCCAACCACTTCCGGGATGACATCCCCGGCCCTGCGCACGACCACCGTGTCACCCGGCCTCACGTCCTTCCTATGGATCTCTCCCTCGTTGTGGAGTGTCGCGTTGGTCACGGTTACCCCGCCGACGAACACCGGCTCCATCACCGCATAGGGATTCACTGCACCGGTCCGCCCGACGTTGATCTCGATGGACTTGAGCAGCGTCGTCTTCTCTTCTGGTGGCAGCTTGAATGCGATCGCCCAGCGAGGCGATCGAGCGGTCGACCCCACCTGCCGCTGGTCCGCAAGCGCGTCCGCCTTGACAACAATGCCGTCGGTCTCGTAATCCCGGTCGTGCCGATGCTCGGTTGCCTCCCGGATGTACGTTTCGACCTCGGCGAACGTCCCGACCGTGGCGTTTGCAGGGTTGACCCGCAGGCCCAGATCGGAGAGCCAGGCCATCTGATCGGTGTGCGTATCCATCTGTGGACCACCCTCGAGGTACCCGAGCTGGTAGATCCACGTACCGAGGTTCCGTGACGCCGTGATGCGCGGATCCTTCTGGCGAACGGACCCTGCCGCCGTGTTGCGTGGGTTGATGTACGGCGGCTTTCCCTCCTCAGCCTGTCGGGCATTCAACGCCTCAAACTCGGACACCGGTAGATAGATCTCGCCACGCACTTCCATCACAGAGGGTGGCTCACCCCGCAACCGAAGCGGGACAGACCTGATCGTGCGCACGTTCGCTGTGACATCCTCTCCGACAACTCCGTCACCACGTGTCGAGGCACGGACGAGCTCGCCATCGACATAGGTCAGGGACACGGCGAGTCCGTCGATCTTCAGTTCGCACGAGTACCCCGCCGGAGGTCTCCCAAGGATCCCAACAAGGCGTTCATGCCACGCTCCGAGTTCACCGGAATCCATCGCGTTGTCCAGCGAGAACATCCGCTGACGATGCTCGACCGCGCTGAACGCATCGTCCACCGGTCCGCCGATGCGCAGCGACGGAGAGGCCGAGTCGACCAGTTCGGGGTGCGAATCCTCGATGTCGACGAGCTCTCGATAGAGCGAGTCGTATGCGTTGTCATCGATGACCGGCGCGTCGAGGACGTGATAGCGGTAGTTGTGCTCGCGGAGATCTTCCAGCAGCTGTCGATAACGCTCTTGGACGTTCACGATTCCTCCTCGTGAACCGCCACGCTACAGCACCGGTGCGACAGAAGAACGCTCGTCGATGATGATCCCGCCACCCAACACGAACTCGCCGTCGTACATGACGAGCGACTGCCCCGGTGCGGCCCGCGGCTGTGGTTCGAGGAACGAGAATTCCCATCGGTCACCGTCGGATTCGACCCGCGCCGGCACCGCGTCCGAGCGGTACCTGACCTTGACATCCACCTGATCTCCGACCCTCGGAGGTCGGTGGGTGAAGCTCATCTCGGTTGCAGCGCACCGATCGACGAGGAGATCCTTGTACGTGCCGATCGTGATCGTCTGCTCCCTGGGTTCGATATCGAGAACGTACCGGGCAGATCCGACGGCGACACCGATGCCCTTCCGCTGGCCGATGGTGAATCCCGAAGTTCCCGGATGCTCTCCGATCACATTGCCGTCGGTGTCAAGCACGTTGCCAGGCGCAGCTGCCTCCGGGTGACGTTGAGCGATGAAGTCGCGGTAGTCGCCTGATGCAACGAAACAGATGTCCTGCGAATCCGGTTTCGATGCGGTTCGAAGACCGAGCTCTGCCGCCCTGGCTCTCACCTCCGTCTTCGTCATCTCACCGACGGGCAGTCGAATCTGTGAAAGCGCCGACTGATCGAGCATGTGTAGCACGTAGGACTGGTCCTTCGTCCCGTCCACAGCCTTGCGCAGACGAAACACGCCACCGTCATCGACAACACGCGCATGGTGTCCGGTGACAAGCACGTCACAGCCAAGCGCTCGGGTCCGGTCCAGCAGCACGGAGAACCTGACCCTCCGGTTGCACTCGATGCACGGATTCGGAGTGATCCCATTGAGGTAGCCCTCAGCGAACGGCTCGACAACCGCCTCCGTGAACTGGTCGACATAGTCAAGGACGTA
>JBDLJV010000120.1:0-7127 GCA_039714175.1 Actinomycetota bacterium | reverse complement strand
GTGAGCATGTCAGCTACGGGATCTGTATACATGACTACCACGACGCCTTTCTGATACCGGGGAGCTCACCGAGGTGAGCCATGTCCCTGAGGGCGATACGAGACAGACCGAACTTGCGGTAGTACGCACGCGGCCGTCCGCTTACGGCGCAGCGGTTGCGGTAGCGAGTAGCACTCGCATCGCGTGGCATCTTGGCGATCAACGCGTATGCCTCCCGCTTGTCGTCGTAGGACGCCTCAGGGTCCTTGATGATTTTGATGAGCTCTGCACGTCGCTCCGCGTAGCGGTCGACGAGCACCTTGCGCTTGTTGTTCTTGGCGATCTTTGAAGTCTTCGCCATCAGGCACCTACCTGCTGTCGACGGAACGGGAACCCGAACGCACTCAGAAGGGCTTCGCCCTGTGCGTCGGTCTCCGCGGTTGTCACCATTGTGATGTCCAAACCACGGACCTTCATGACCTTGTCGTAGTCGATTTCCGGGAAGATCAGCTGCTCGGTCACACCGAAGCTGTAGTTCCCCCGACCATCGAACCCCTTGGGGTTCATACCACGGAAGTCTCGGATGCGAGGAATAGCAAGAGCGATGAGACGATCAAGGAACTCCCACATGCGCTCTCCACGAAGCGTGACAGAGGCACCAATGGCCTGTCCCTCACGGATCTTGAAGTTCGACACGGACTTGCGAGCCCGGTTCACCCTCGGCTGCTGCCCGGTGATGATCCTCAGGTCCTCGACCACGCCATTGATGAGCTTCGAGTCCGCCGCAGCGTCTCCGGCCCCCATGTTGACGACGATCTTGGACATGCGGGGAACCTGCATGACGCTGTCGAGAGCAAGCTCCTCGAAGAGCTTGTCGCGAATCTCGTTGTTGTATTGATCTTTGAGACGTGGTGCCATCAGAGATCGCTCCCGCATTTCCTGCATACCCTGTACTTCTTACCTTCGTCATCGAAGCGTGCACCGATCTTGACCGGGCCGCACTCCTTGCAGACGATCAGCACGTTGGAGGCATCGATAGGCATGTCCTTATCGATGATTCCGCCCGTGTTCATCTCGCCTGTCGCTCGCTGGTGGCGCTTTGCAGTCGCAACACCCTCGACGATGATCTTGTTGTCTTTCGGAAAGACCTTTGCGATCTTGGACTCGGTACCGGCGTCCTTGCCGGAGATGACCATGACCGTGTCTCCGCTACGCAGTTTCATCACAGCACCTCCGGGGCGAGCGACACAATGCGCATGAACTTCTTCTCTCGCAGCTCACGGCCCACCGGGCCGAAGATGCGGGTGCCACGGGGTTGACTCTGATCGTTGATGAGTACGCATGCGTTCTCATCGAAACGGATATAGGAGCCATCCTCACGGCGGATTTCCTTGCGGGTCCTGACGACCACTGCCTTGACGACCTCGCCCTTCTTGACGTTTCCGCCAGGAGTGGCTTCCTTCACCGTGGCAACGATGGTGTCCCCGACCGAGGCGTACCGACGGCCGGAGCCACCGAGCACGCGAATGGTCAGAACCTCGCGGGCGCCTGAGTTGTCAGCGACCTTGAGACGGGATTCCTGTTGGATCATCGAGCACGCTCCACGACCTCTTCAACACGCCACCTCTTCGACTTCGAGAGTGGGCGGGTTTCAACGATGCGTACCGTGTCGCCGACGTTGGCGTCGTTTGCCTCGTCGTGCGCGTGGTACTTCTTACGGATTGGGATCGTCTTGCCGTACCGGGCGTGACGCTTCTGGTCACGCACCTCGACGGTGACGGTCTTGTCACGACTGTCGGAGACGACGACTCCGACGCGAGCCTTGCGGCGTGCGCGTTCCATCTATGCCTCCTCCTGCTGTGATTCCCAGGCAGTGATCTCCTGCTCACGCATCACGGTTGCGATGCGGGCAATGTCACGCTTGACCTGCTTGATCCTTGATGTGTTGTCGAGCTGATTGGTGACCAACTGGAAGCGAAGGTTGAAAAGTTCTTCCTTCGATTCATCCAGCTTCTCTCCAAGCTCCTTGTAGTTCAGCTTGCGAAGCTCCAGGGCGTTCATAGGTCCTCCCTCTTCACAACCTTGGTCTTGATGGGCAGCTTGTGAGCAGCAAGGCGAAGTGCCTCGTTGGCCAGCTCCTCATCAACACCGGACATCTCGAACATGACTCGTCCTGGCTTGATGACCGCAACCCAGTACTCCGGGTTTCCCTTGCCTGAACCCATACGGGTCTCGGCAGGCTTCTCGGTGATGGGCTTGTCCGGGAAAACGGTGATCCAGACCTTTCCGCCACGCTTGATCTTGCGGGTCATGGCAACACGAGCCGCTTCGATCTGGCGTGAGGTCAGCCAACCACGCTCCTGGGCCTGCAGGCCGTACTCGCCGAACGCCACCTTCGTGCCGCCCTTGGCGTTGCCCTTGTTGCGCCCAGTCTGCACCTTGCGGTACTTCGTCCGCTTTGGCATCAACATAGTTAGGCCTCCTCGCCGTTCTCGTCGGCGTCGTCAGCCTTTTCCGGAGCATCCGCTGCTTCCTCAACGGCTTCCTCGACAACCTCAGCGGTTGCCTCGGCAGCTTCCGTGACCTCTTCAACCGCGGCTTCTTCGACCGTCTCGGCCTCAACAACGTCGGTTGTCGGCTGTCGGTTATCGGACGTCGCCGCTTCGGGGTCGGTTGTCGGGAGTCGGTCATCGGATGTCGAAGCTGTTTCGTTGGAAACAGCTTCGCGATCCTCTGCAAGATCCGCCTTCGCGTCTGCAGCAGTCACCTTCTTGCCGCCGCCGGCTTCGATGAGGCGCTTGCCACCGCCGGCTTCGACGACGCGCTTGCCGCCACCAGCCTCGATGATCCGCTTCTCCTTGCCACCGCCAGCAGCGGCTTCGGCACGGGACTTGACGGACTTGCGGTGCTTGCGATCCGCTGGACGACCGGAAGCCATGCGAGCTTCCGCTGCGGCCTTGTCGGACGCACCGAACTTCTTCATGATGTCGCCCTTGTAGACCCACACCTTGATGCCGATGGCACCAACAGTGGTCTCGGCGGTCGCCTGGCCGAAGTCGATATCCGCACGCAACGTATGCAGCGGAACACGACCCTCCAGGTACCACTCGCGGCGACCCATGTCTGCGCCGCCGAGGCGGCCAGATGCCTGAACGCGAACACCTTCGGCTCCAGCCTTCAAAGCTGTTGCAACGGTGCGCTTGAGGGCACGACGGAACGAGACACGACCTTCGAGCTGGTCGGCGACACTGCGTGCAAGCAGTGTGGCGTCCATCTCCGGGTTGTGTACTTCGATGACATTGAACTTGACTCTGCGGCCGGAAAGGTCCTCGAGGCCGGCGCGGAGGCGCTCTGCCTCGGAACCGCCGCGGCCGATGACCACTCCGGGGCGACCCGTGTGAACATCTATCTGAACCTTGTTGCCACCGATGCGCTCGATATCGATTCTCGAGATGGCGCCGCGCTTGAGCTCGCCCTTGAGGTACTTGCGGATGTGATGATCCTCAGCAACCTGAGCGGCGTACTCCTTGTCGGAGTACCAGCGCGACTTCCAATCGGTGACGATCCCGAGACGCAGGCCGTAAGGGTGGGTTTTCTGCCCCATTAGGCAACCTCCTCCTGGTCTGCTACGACGATCGTGATGTGACTCGTACGCTTACGAATCTTGGTCGCGCGGCCACGAGCACGAGGGCGCCAACGCTTGAGCGTCGGTCCTTCGTCCGCGTATGCCTCGGCAACGAAGAGTTCGTCCGCGTCGAGGGCGAAGTTGTGCTCAGCATTCGCAATTGCGGAGTCGAGCACCTTCTTGATGGTGAATGCGGCCTTGCGATTCGTGAAATCGAGCACGGTGCGTGCCTCATCAACCGGCAACCCGCGTACGAGGTCAAGCACACGACGCACCTTGTACGGCGACTGACGAATGTGCTTGGCTTGGGCGCTTGCGTTCATCGCTGCCTCACAGACTTGTCCGTGAGGTGCCCGCGGAAAGTACGGGTCGGGGCGAATTCGCCGAGCTTGTGCCCGACCATCGACTCGCTGATGTAGATGGGCACATGCTTGCGTCCATCGTGGACAGCGATCGTGAGACCGACCATCTCCGGGATGATCGTTGAACGACGGCTCCACGTGCGGATGACACGCTTGTCACTGCTGGAGTTCGCCTTTTCAACCTTCACAAGGAGGTGTTCATCGACGAACGGCCCTTTTCTTAGGCTTCTCGCCATGGCTTACCTCTTACCCTTCTTCGCACGACGTCGCACGATGTACTTGTCACTTGCCTTGTTCTTCTTGCGGGTCTTGCGCTCCGGCTTGCCCCATGGGCTGACCGGGTGACGACCACCTGAGCTACGGCCTTCGCCACCACCGAGTGGGTGATCCACAGGGTTCATGGCGACGCCACGGGACTGTGGACGCTTGCCCTTCCAGCGGTTACGACCCGCCTTACCGATCTTGACGAGATCGGCGTCGGCATTGCCGACCTGGCCGACCGTTGCACGGCAATCGAGAGCTACCTGGCGCATCTCACCGGAGGGGAGACGCAGGAGGGCGATGCTGCTCTCCTTGGACATCAGCTGCACCGAGGTGCCGGCTGACCGAGCCATCTTCGCTCCGCCGCCTGGACGCAGTTCAACTGCGTGGACGACCGTACCGGTTGGGATGTTGCGCAGTGGAAGCGCGTTACCCGGCCGGATCTCTGCCTTCGAACCGGAATCGAGCATGTCGCCGACCTTGATGCCAACAGGCGCAAGGATGTAGCGCTTCTCGCCGTCCACGTAGTGGAGCAGCGCGATGCGAGCGTTGCGGTTCGGGTCGTACTCGATGCTGGCGACCTTCGCTGGAACGCCGTCCTTCGTGCGACGGAAATCGATGATGCGATACCGACGCTTGTGACCGCCGCCGCGATGGCGCGACGTGATCCTGCCGTATGAGTTCCGTCCAGACGACTTCGTCTTCGGAGCCAGGAGGCTCTTCTCCGGAGTCGACTTCGTGATCGTGTCGAAGTCCGAGACTGTCTGGAACCGGCGCCCCGGCGAGGTCGGCTTGAGTTTCTTTACACCCATGAGCTATACCTCAAAAACGTCGATTGAGTCACCGGGAGCGAGGGTGACAAGGGCACGCTTGGTGTCCTTGCGCTTCCCCACCGTGTATCCGGTGCGCTTGTGCTTGCCTTTGCGATTCATCGTGTTCACGGAGGTGACCTTCACTTCGAAGATCATCTCGATGGCTTGCTTGATCTCCGTCTTGTTGGTGCGGGGATCCACGATGAACGTGTAAGTGTTGTTGTCCGCGACCAGGTCGTAGGACTTCTCCGATACAACCGGCTCGAGGATGATGTCGCGCGGATTCTTCATCAGGCAACCTCCTCGCTCTGCTCAGCGGTTGCTTCTTCGGTGTCCGATCCTGATGCCTGGGACCTGACGCCTGAAACCTGCTCCGCATGCTCCTCGGTTCCGCGAGGGGCTTCCTGGCCGAGGGCGAGTGTGCCCTGGCTCATGATCACCGTTTCGGCCCACAACACGTCGTAGGTGTTCGCCTGACCGAGGTTCGATGCGATCACGTGATCGAGGTTGCGGAACGACTTGATAGCTGAACGCTCATGATCCTCAGCGATGAGGAGGACCTTGCCGGTCACGCCCATGGCTTCGAGGAGCGCAACGGCGTTCTTCGTCTTGGGCTCATCCCAGACGTCAAACGTCTCGACAACCTTGATGTTGCCTGTCGACGCCCTGTCGGAGAGAGCGCTGCGAAGTGCAAGGCGCTTCATCTTCTTGGGTGTCCGCTGGCTGTAGTCACGGGGCTTGGGACCGTGGGCCACGCCACCACCGGCCCACTGCGGGGAACGGATGGAGCCGTGCCGGGCACGACCGAGACCCTTCTGGCGCCACGGCTTTGCACCACCACCACGCACCTCGGCGCGTGTCTTGGTCGAGTGTGTGCCAGCACGCTTCGCGGCGAGCTGCGCGGTCACGACCTGGTGCATGACGTCCCTGTTCGGCTCGATGCCGAAGATGTCCGGGTTCAGATCAACGTCACCCTTGGACGCGCCGTCTGCGCTGTAGAGCTGTGCGGTTACTTTGTCAGCCATTGGCCTTCACCGCCTCGCGTACGACGACCACAGCACCCTTTGGCCCGGGAATGGCGCCGCCGAGCAACAGGATGTTGCGCTCCGCGTCCACCTGGACAACATCGATGTTGAGGATCGTGCGTTGTTCGCCACCCATGCGTCCGGGCATCCGCTTGCCCTTGAACACGCGAGCTGGCGTAGCGCAGGCTCCAATGGCACCCGGAGCACGGTGTACCTTGTGGACACCGTGGCTGGCGCCTTGGCCCTTGAAGTTGTGACGCTTCATGGCACCGGCGAAGCCTTTGCCCTTGGTGATGCCGGTGACGTCTGCCTTGTTGCCTACTTCAAGAACGTCTGCGACCGAAATCGTCTGACCGAGTTCGTAGACATCGACGTCATCGACGCGCACTTCGATGACGTGGCGGTGTGGCTTGACGCCGGCTTTGGCGAAATGGCCAGTGGTTGGGCGCGATGCCTTGTCCGCAGCCAATTCCTTGAAAGCGATCTGGATCGCTGCGTAGCCGTCGGTGTCCGGACGCTTGATCTGCGTCACGACAACCGGACCAGCCTTCACAGCAGTCACAGGGATCGCACGGTTGGCTTCGTCGAAGATCTGGGTCATACCCAGCTTCTCGCCAATGATCGCATTCATGTCTTGATCTCTACTTCTACGCCAGCGGGGAGGTCGAGACGCATGAGCGAGTCGACCGTCTTGGGTGTCGGTTCGAGGATGTCGATGAGCCGCTTGTGAATACGCATCTCGAACTGTTCACGTGATGTCTTGTCGACGTGTGGTCCGCGAATGACCGTATAGCGATGGATCTTGGTCGGTAGCGGCACCGGACCTTTGATCTTCGCCTGGGTGCGGACCACCGTCTCCGCGATCTTGCGCGCCGACTCGTCGACGACCGAGTGGTCGTACGCCTTGAGTCGGATGCGGATCCGGTGCTCGTTTGCCATATCTGTGTGCTCGCTTCTGCTCGCACGTAGTACGTGTTACGTACTACGTATTACGTACTACGTCTTACTTAATGATCTTTGTGACGCGGCCTGCACCAACAGTGCGGCCACCCTCACGGATAGC
>JBDLJV010000119.1:0-7143 GCA_039714175.1 Actinomycetota bacterium | reverse complement strand
ATCGCCGCCCCGATGCTTCGGGTCTTCCATGCGGCTATGCCTCCGATGATGGCCGCTGGGAGGAACACGTTCCACGGATCGAATGCCCCCTCGGGTGATACGACAGCAGGGACCGTGAGCGCAGCCAGAACGGCAGGGGCGATGTAACGAAGGGCCCGTTCGAGGATGGGTGGCACTTCGATGCGACCGAAGAGACCGATGAACACGTAGCGAATCGCAAAGGTTGCGACGCCTGCGGTTGCCACGACCATCCACATCGTCATTCGGATCTCCCCTCAGCGATCATCCCGGCCACGATCCCTGCGAGCGTTCCGATGGGGAGACCCATGTGGTGGGGAAGTCCGTTGAGTGCCACCGCTACAGCAGCTCCAACTATCGCTGCCACCAATCCTGGCCGATCCTTCACCGCAAGAACCAGAAGTGCCATGAAGGTGAGGGGGATGGCGAACTCGAGTGACCAGGAAGCCGGGATGGCAGCACCGAGCAGCATGCCGGCTGATGTGCTGGCCTGCCAGGTCACCCAGAGTGTCAGCCCTGCCGCCGTGTAGAACGGGATGAACCCCTTGGCCGTCGCCGGGTCGGGAAACCGGTGTGTACTGACCAAGTAGGCCTGGTCGGTGAGCAGGTAGGCGGAGCGGAGCTTCGCCAGCAGCGGGACATCGGCCGTGTACCGGCCCATGTCTGCCGAGTACATCAGCATCCGGGCGTTGATGATCACAGCGGTTAGAACGGCAATGACCGGTCCGCCACCGCTGTCCATGACCTCGACAAGGGCTATCTGGCTTGCACCGGCGAACACGATGAACGACGACGCCCACGCAGCGATCTGTGGAACGTCCGCATTTGCAGCAGTGACTCCGAATATCAGACCGAAGGGGACAACCCCCAACAGGATCGGCGACACAGCCCGAGCGCCCTCAGCCCATTGGCGCCTGTCGTTCATTGTTGTTCGTTCATCGCTCGGCATCGATCACTTCGGATTGGCGAGCGTCAGACGATAAACGACACACAATCAACGATGCACGATGAACGCCTACAGATCGAAGTGCAGGGCGAACTTCGCTGCCAGGTCTTCCTCGGTCACCTTGCCGAAGATGCGTTCGACGATGATCCCGTTGGAATCGATGATGTAGGAGGCGGGGAGACCGAGTGGCTGATAGGCAGCATCCACATCGTTCTGTTCGTCGAAGCCGATGATGTACGTCACGCCGATCTCTTCGGCGAACGCTTCAGCGTCCGTTCGCGCATCCTGAACAGACACGCCCACGAACGCAACTTCGGGGAAGGCTTGGGAGGACTCGTCGATTGCCGGCATCTCTTCCCGGCAGGGGAAACACCACGATGCCCAGAGATTCAGGAAGATCGGTCTTCCGTCGCTGGCCAAGTGCTCAGCGAGGGAGAACTGCCCGTCCATGGTCGGCACGACAAATGAAGGAGCAATCTCCGCATCCTGATGGATCGTCGTCGTGGCTCCGTCGGACGACCCCGAGGAGCTACACGCTGTGGCAACGATCGCCAGCGCTGCGACGATGACGAGCAGAGTGCTGCTGCGGCTGATTCGGCTCATGAGCAAGACAGTAGATCGGCGCGGTTCATACCCCACGAACGCACGCGCCCACCGAAGTGTTCCTGAATGTCGATACGTTGCCGGTCACCGGCTGTCAACTCTCAGATATCAGCTCCGATTTCCGATTTCCGACTTCCGAGAGCGAAGCGTTCCGACTTCCGACATCAGTCGTTGAAGTACCGCTGTTCCTTGAAGGGGTCGCCATACATGTGATAGCCGTTCTGCTCCCAGAACCCGGGCCGGTCCTCGGCCATCACTGTGAATCCTCGGACCCACTTGACTGACTTCCAGAAGTACAGATGAGGGACAACGAGCCGCATCGGGTAACCGTGCTCGAGTGTGAGTGGTTCGCCAGCGTACGTGTCAGCGAACAGGTTCGCCTCGGCGAGGAAGTCAGCGATGGGGAGATTCGCCGTGTACCCGTGATACGCCTTGATCATCACGTGGGTGGCGTCATCTGAAGGTTGGATGCGATCCCAGATATCGAGGACGGAGATACCGCTCCACGTTGTGTCGAACTTCGACCACTTCGTAACACAGTGAATGTCGGTGGTGATCTCTTTGGACGGCATGGCCCGAACCTCGTCCCATGTCCATCGGGCGGGTTCCGCCACGAGGCCATCGATCGTGAAGTCCCAGGTGGCGAGGTCTACATCCGGAATCGATCCTGCGTGTAGCACGGGAAACCGATCCGTGTGATATTGCCCCGGTGGCAGACGATCCGCGCTGATTCCACGGCGTTCGAGGTCTCTGCGGTTGCGGTCGAAGAATGACATGGCGCCGGAGCATACCCGGGAAGCACGCTGGCTGGTGACGGGCCCAGCCCGAGCCGATTGCTCAAGATTGCCTGTTCTTTCGATCAGGCGAACGATTGATGCGTTCGATCCACAAGTTGGCAGCTTCCTTCGCAGGCGCACAACTTCGATGCGTCTTCCGAGTCCTTTTCGGTATCCATGCGGTCCTAACCTTGGTTCCCTAGAACGTAAGAATCACCCGAACTGGGAGAGGTAACAGTGACCCACGATCCCTTCTCCGCCCGCCAGGTAATCGATACGCCGCTCGGAGAGCGCGTGATCTACCGCCTCGATGCACTGGCAGACATGGGCGACGTCAATTCGCTTCCGTACTCGATCAAGGTGCTCCTCGAGTCCGTGCTGAGGAACCACGACGGCAAGATCGTCCGCGACGCCGATGTGACAGCAGTGGCCCAGTACGACGCCTCGAAGGTGGAAGACACCGAGATCGCCTACAAGCCGGCACGTGTGGTCCTCCAGGACTTCACCGGCGTACCCGCCGTTGTCGACCTCGCCGCCATGCGTGCTGCGATCGTCCGCATGACAGGCGACGAGGGAGCTGCTGCCAAGGTGAATCCACAGGTTCAATCCGATCTTGTGATCGATCACTCCGTGCAGGTGGATGCCTTCAACACACCGGATGCGCTCGGAATCAACGCGGGCTTCGAGTTCGAACGCAACAACGAGCGTTACGAGTTCCTGAAGTGGGGCCAGTCAGCCTTCGACAACTTCTCTGTCGTTCCTCCTGCGACGGGAATCGTCCATCAGGTGAACCTCGAGTATCTCGCCAAGGTGGTCTGGGACGAGAACGGTGCGTTGTATCCGGACTCGCTCGTCGGGACAGACAGCCACACGACGATGATCAACGGTCTCGGCGTGGTCGGTTGGGGAGTTGGTGGTATCGAAGCTGAAGCGGTCATGGTCGGCCAGCCGATCTACATGCTGCTGCCTGAGGTTGTTGGTTTCAAGCTGACCGGAGCCCTGCCCGATGGTGCCACGGCAACGGACCTTGTGCTTCGCGTCACCGAGATGCTCCGAGCCCACGGTGTGGTCGGCAAGTTCGTCGAGTTCTTCGGACCGGGCCTCTCCGAGATGCCGGTGGCGAACCGTGCGACGCTAGCGAACATGGCACCCGAATACGGCGCCACGGTTGGCTTCTTCCCCGTTGACGAATTGACGCTCGACTACATGCGTCTTTCGGGCCGTTCCGAGGAACTCGTCGCCACGGTTGAGCAGTACTACAAGACGCAGGGCATGTGGCGTGACGACAGCCACGACATCACCTACACGTCGACCGTCGAACTCGACATGTCCACGGTTGTGCCGTCGCTCGCAGGACCGAAGCGCCCCCAGGACCGCATTGCGTTGACCGACATGAAGACGCAGTGGCATGTTGACCTCGACGGTCAGCTCCGTCCCGACGGTGGGGCACCGGGCTCGGCGTCCGGCGTTCAGTACGACGATGAGACATTTGATCTCTCCGACGGAGACGTCGTCATTGCAGCGATCACGAGCTGCACCAACACGTCCAATCCTGAGGTGATGGTTGCCGCAGGTCTTGTCGCCAAGAAGGCACGCGAGCGAGGACTCGAGCGCAAGCCCTGGGTCAAGACGTCGCTTGCGCCGGGATCGAAGGTTGTCACCGATTACCTGGTCCAGGCCGGTTTGCTCAGTGATCTTGAAGCCATCGGCTTCTACACGGTGGGATACGGGTGCACGACGTGTATCGGGAACTCGGGTCCTGTGCCAGAGCCGATCAGCGCGGCCATCAACGCGAACGACCTGGTCGCAACTTCGGTGCTGTCAGGCAACCGGAACTTCGAGGGTCGGATCAGCCCGGACGTGAGAGCGAACTACCTGGCAAGCCCGCCGCTGGTCGTGGCATATGCGCTTGCGGGAACAGTCGACATCGATCTCGCCACCGAAGCAATCGGGCAGGATCGTGAAGGCAACGACGTCTTTCTCTCGGACATCTGGCCGAGCCAGGCGGAGATTCTTGAAACGGTTGCGTCGTCGGTGACCCGTGATCAGTTCACCAAGGAGTACGGGGCCGTGTACGACGGTTCCGACATGTGGCAGGCGATCGACACCTCCGGTGGTGCCCTGTACGGGTGGGACGAGTCCTCGACCTATGTCCAGGAACCGCCATTCTTCATGGACCTCGGTGAGGATCCCACGCCGATTGCGCCGATCTCCGGAGCACGCGTGCTCCTCAAGCTCGGTGACTCCATCACGACTGATCACATCAGCCCTGCAGGTGCGATCGGTACGGACACGCCTGCAGGCAGGTTCCTGCTGGACAGCGGCGTGGAGCATCGGATGTTCAATTCCTACGGCTCCCGTCGCGGCAATGACCGTGTCATGACCCGAGGAACGTTTGCCAACATCCGCGTTCGCAACCAGCTCGCGCCGGGAACCGAAGGTGGATGGACGAAGGACTTCACTGATGGTGAGGTGCGGAGTGTTTACGAGGCGAGTCTGAACTACAAGGCTGCCGGCACACCGCTCGTCGTGCTCGGTGGTATCGACTACGGCATGGGTTCGTCCCGTGACTGGGCAGCGAAGGGGACCTTCCTGCTCGGAGTCAAGGCTGTCATCGCCAAGAGCTATGAGCGGATCCACCGCTCGAACCTCGTGATGATGGGCGTGCTACCCCTTGAGTTCCCGCCAGGGCAGGATGCTGACACGCTCGGTCTCGATGGCACGGAGTCCTTCGACGTTGCCGTCGACGACTCACTCGTCCCCGGTCAGGACATCGAGGTGACGGCCACGAAGGCTGACGGCACCGAGGTGTCGTTCACGGCCCATGCCCGGGTCGACACGCCGATCGAGGTCGACTACCTGCGCCACGGCGGGATCCTCCACATGGTGTTGAGGCAGATGGCTCAGAACGACTGACGACTGACGACCAACGACCAACGACAAACGACGCCCGCTGCCGTTATCGGCGGCGGGCGTTCTTATACGTCTCGATGAAGTCCTCGAGAGTGATGCTCGAGATGGTCTCAGCGATCAGGTCGAGGGGTAGATCGTCGAGCTTGCGGAACCGCACACACGACTTGCCCATGTCGAGTCGCTTTCCCGTTGCCTCATAGGCCTCGTGGAAACTCGCTGCACCATCAGGCGACGAGTAGACGGACATCAGGTACAGCGACATGTAGTTCTTCTGGCTCGCCAACGCAGCGAACATGAGCGGTTGGCCGTTGTAGGTGTCGGGGTAGGTCTCGAGCGGCACGCCGTACGAGATCATCCCCCAGTTCATCTCCTCGACGATGCCTTCCGGGAGATTCGCCAGGACTACGCCGCGTACCGTTTCGATGGCGTCACGGCGATCATCCGGTAATTCGGCGAGGTACTGCTCGACGGTGGTGGCTCCGCTCTTCATGGATGACATCCTACGCGCATGCTCAGCCGCGGAAAACGGTCGCAGAGTGGCGCCACGCGCAAGGTGCTCGGCGACCGTTCGATCAGGTCGCCGAGCACGTTGCGTGGGTCTCCTCCAGATCTCTTGGATGGCTACGCCATCGACCTCCGATAGGCCTTGGCGATCTTGAGGTGGCCGCTGTCGTCGGGATGGAGACAGTCATTCCCACCGACGAAGTCGCTCGAATCGAGCACTCCGTAGGTCTCGACGACGGTGATGCCTCCAACTCCGCTGGCAACTGCACGGATGATGTCGTTCAGCCCGAATGGGAGAGGGCCCCCGCCTTCGAGCACGAGATCCGCCAGTGGGGCCAGATCCGAGAACCTGCACGCAGCCAGCGGGTTGTAGTACGTCATGATCGCAATCTCGGCTTCAGGGGCTGTCGCCCGCAACGTGCCGAGGATCACAGCGAGATTCGCCTGGTAGCTGGCGAACAGGCCGACGATCGTGTTGACGCAGTTCGCGTCTGCACCTGCTGCGCAAGCGGTGATGACCGGCTCGAACAGGTCGTTCCCGCCGACGGTGATCGTGATGAACTCGACGTTGTTGTGGTCGATGCCGTCAGTCTGTCGAGCGATGATCTCGTTCACTGCTGGGCCGAGTTGTTCTGCGATCAGGTCTCCACTCTTGGAACCGCCCACGCTGTAGTCGATCAATTGCAGGTGTGGGCATGCTTCTGCAGTTGCCTCGCTGCAGTCGATCGAGCGGAGATACCGGCTCAGGCGGTGCACGTACGCGGTGTCCGGACTGTTCGCTCCGGAACCGGCGGCCACAGAATCGCCGAGAGCGATGTGTGCCGGACCATCCGGCGCGCCGGCCAGCGCCGGTGTGACGAATGTTGCGACGACCATCAGGGCCGTCGCCATCGTGATAGTGATGCGTCGCATCTGTCTGTCCTTCCGTTCAGCCGGACTCGATTGGTCCGTCTGTGGGCAGTATCTGCCGCGGAGGAGGGCTCGGATATCGGGACCGGTCCCTAGGGGAAGTCCCCCACACAACGCGTTGGCCGGGCAACGTTGTCGTGTCTAGCCTCGGGGAATGCGTCGCATCTCTGTTGTTGGGAGCTCGGGCTCTGGGAAGACGACTGCCGCGCGGGCGGTCGCCGAGCGACTCGGTTACCCACACCTGGAGCTTGACAGCGTCTTTCACCTCCCCGGATGGACACCGCTCCCGGACGACGAGTTCCGGGCGGCCGCCGCCGAGTTCGCAGCACAGCCGAAGTGGGTGATCGACGGGAACTACAGCTCTCACGGGGTCCAGGACATCGTGTGGGGGAGAGCAG
This sequence comes from Actinomycetota bacterium, assembly GCA_039714175.1. Taxonomy (GTDB): domain Bacteria; phylum Actinomycetota; class Acidimicrobiia; order Spongiisociales; family UBA5794; genus B3-G11. The sequence continues at coordinate 76 of JBDLJV010000119.1, read as the reverse complement.
ACACCGTTGTGTGGCTCGATCCTCCGAAGCGGACAGCGATGCGTCAGGTCACCTGGCGTGCCGTGTCGCGCGCTGC
>JBDLJV010000118.1:0-7177 GCA_039714175.1 Actinomycetota bacterium | reverse complement strand
TGGCACGCCCGGAGGGACTCGAACCCCCAACCTTCTGATCCGTAGTCAGACGCTCTATCCAAATTGAGCTACGGGCGCATGGTGGAAACAGCAGTTTACGACAGTCTTCCGACAGTCGCTCCTCGTTTGTGATCCGCAGAGGAAACAGAACCTCAGGAAGGCTTGACGTAATCCTTCTCTCCAGCCGGAATCGACTCAATGATCCAGTTCTCCTGCGGTGGCAAAGGACAGACGAACTCTTCGTCGTAGACACACCAAGGGTTGCGGGCTCGGTTGAAATCGACGAAGGCCTGGACGCCTGCATGCTCGACATCGACATACCGGCCGCCCCCGTATGAAGCCTCGCCGCACGTTCCGTCCCTGAACGGGATGAAAGCCCCTCCGTCACCGTCATCGATGACCGACAACCGGTATGTGCTCGCACCAATCGCGAGCGTGACGGTTGCCACCTTCATGTAGCCACTCGTCGTACCTGATGTCGAAAGTACGGCAACCTCGGATGGGGGTTCCTCCTGATACAGGACCGCTAGTCGCCATTGCTCATCATGGTCGAAATAGTCCAGACCGGCGAACACGGCTTGATCCTCGTCAGGCATAGGTGAGGCGTAGTGCTCACGGAGGAACTTGTCCCTGGCTGCCCTCTCTCCGAGGATGTCGTCTGTACTCATCCAGCGAGACGATAGACCGCGAATCTCCGTTGCTGCACGTAGCTCTACAGGTGTCCACCCAGGATCCCTGGGAGGTCATCCGATGTCTCGAGCACATCGATCGCCTGCTCGTACCCCGCAGTCACGATCCGTTCGTAAGAAGCGAAGTCGAGGATCCCGAACTCAGCAACGGGTGGCCGGAACAGAAGATCAGCGAGCAGCGCATTGTCACTGCCCGTGACGGCCGTGGATCGAGCCAGTATGTCCAGCATGCGGGGAACCTGCATCGGCTCCTTCCAAGGGGCAAGCCGTCTGCCGAGAACTCGCCAGCCCGACGCTACCCCATCGTCCCCGAGATCGCTCGCCGGGATATCGACATCTGCTCTCAGGTCAACGGCAATGACCGTCTCCGGATCGAATCGTTCGCGCATCACGTCCGTGGGAAGATTGTTCAGAACCCCTCCGTCAACAAGTACGTGCCCCTCAGGGGACCGGACCGGGGGGAGAATCCCCGGAATCGCGATACTCGCTCTCATCGCTCTCCAGACCGACCCCGCCTCGTGAACGTACTCATCACTATTCGTGAGATCTGTCGAGACACAGAAGAAGTCGGTCCAGAGATCCTCGATTCGCACGGAGCCGAGCGCCTCGCGCAAGCCACCGGTGAGGCGCTCACCCCTTGCAAGAGCCACCGCAGGGAAGGAGAAGTCGATCAGTGACCCCCGGTCGACAGTCACTCTTCTCATGAGATCGAGGACCTTCTCCCATTCATACCCCATCGCATACCCGGCTGCGATTGCAGACCCGATACTCGTACCGCCCACGTGATCGATCGGTATCCCCACCTCGGCCAGAGCCCTGATCACACCGATGTGTGCGAAGCCCCGTGCACCTCCTCCCCCGAGAACCAGGCCAACCGAGGTCCGTGTAAGCACGCGTGCCAAGCGCTCGAAGTCCGCACTTCGTCCTACGCGCACATGGTGGTGTCGGCTGACACAACGGAGTTCCAGGATCTCAGCGGTGTCCGATGACATCTCCCCGTCGTGCAGCATCACGAGGTGAGTCGCCTGCCCACCGATGTTGTCGCTCAGCGCCGCCAGCGCCAGCTCGCTGGGTCCCACCCCCTTCATTCCATCATGTCTCCCAACGAGGAGATTCAGATCTGCCTGCCGGACACAGAGTTGGTTCCACTCGGAATCGCCGGAGTCAGCGATCAGGAAAGTGAGATCGTTCTTCAGCTCGACTTCGTGGAGGAACGACGTGATCGCATCTCCGGTCGGACTCGGGCCGAGATCCGCCACGAGACGTTCCCGGTCCACGACGGTCGTCTGCACGTTCGAGTCGAGGGCTTCGCGGAGATCCCCTATGAAAGAACGCTCGTATGGTCCATCGCCGCATGGAATCAACGCCACCACGCCGACAGCGATGCCGGGACGCCGATCGTGGATCAAGTGGTCGAGCCGGGTGACAACCGTGCGAGCGACATCGAACAACGCCAAGGGCTCAGCGACCACAACCCTGCTGAAGTCATCCGCCGAGATACGGAGGAGCGTGCAATCGCGAACTGCAGTGACCGTGGCTGTTCGCTCAGTTTGTGTGAGCAGCGACATCTCACCCACGAGATCCCCCTCAACAACCTCACCGACCACGACTCGTGATCCGTCTTCGCCAAGCGTTGACGCGACAAGCCTTCCAGCGACAACGATGAACGCATCGCCAGCTGCATCGCCCTCCTCGATCAGGGTTTCCCCCGCAGGAACAGTGATCGGCAGCATGCACGCGCGGAGTTCCTGAAGTACCCGATCGCTGAGATCGCCGAACGTCGCACTCGCTTTCAGATGACCAAGCGCGTCAAAACCAGCCCTCTGACTCGATGAACCCTCCGTCACTCCGCACGCCCTGTGTGCTCGACCACTTGTGCGCGCATGCTACCGAGTGAGATCGATGCCCGCAGAACTCCCGGAAGCTGGCTCGTTTACGTATGACGGACGGACAGGCGCGTGAGACGGAATACAGTTAACGAGCACGCATCGACCACCGACATCCGGCGACGAGAAGCACGTTGCGCCGGAGAGGAGACACCGTGAACGCTGAACTTCGTCAACTCGCCGACGAATACTGGGAGTGGGTTCTCGAGACCAATCCGACCGAGGCCCACTTGCTCGGCGACTACCGGTACATCGATCGCTTCGAAGATGTGAGCCGGACCGCCGAGGACGCCGAGATAGCCGCCCGGCGGACGTTTGCGAATCGCGCTCGGGTGTTCCTCACCGAGGAGCTGACCTCGGCAGACCGCACAACCGCTGAAACGCTCATCTACTTGTGCGATTCGACAGCAGCCGTACTTGAGATGCGCCAGGCGGAATTCGGTGTCGACCCGATCTTCGGTAGTCACATCTCCATGCTCGTCTTCGTCCCTCAGCTCTCAGTGGAGACTCCCGAGCACGCGGAAGGCATGCTCGGTAAGTACGCAGAGTTCGCTCGTTCACTCGACCAATCGAGTGAACGGTTGCGCGAAGGTGTTGCCAACGGGCGCGTCAACGCGGAGTTCGCCGTGAACAAGGTCATCGAACAACTCGATGAATTCCTTGTCACTCCTGCTGAGGAGACCGCCTTCCTCGCCGCTCAGATGCCCGGATCCTTCACGGATCAAGACATAGCGGCGTGGCGAGCCAGAGCGATCGATGTTGTCGATGATGAGCTGAAGCCGGCGTATGAGCGGTACCGCAACGTGATCCGCGACGAGGTGGCCCCTGTGGCACGACCGAATGAACGCGCTGGACTGTCGAGTTTGTCGGACGGGGATCTCGTCTACTCAAGGCTCATCGACATGTTCACAACCATCCCCATGCAAGCAGCTGAGATCCACGAGATCGGATTGCAGCAGATCGAAAAGCTGTCCCAGGAGTATCTCGAGATAGCAGGACCCGTACTGGGAACAACATCACTCCAGGACATCTTCACAGCGTTGCGTGAGGATCCCTCGCTGCATCACACGACCGGCGAGGGTGTCGTCGCCGCGTCCGAGGCTGCCTTCGCAAAAGCAAAGGCGGCCATGGGGGATTGGTTCGGTCGCCTGCCGAAGTCGGACTGTTTCGTACAGGAGACCAAGGAAGGTCCCGTTGCTTTCTACTTCCCACCGGCGGAGGACGGTTCGAGGGAGGGCACGTTCTTCATGAACACCACGGATCCAACGTCATGGGGAACGTTCGAGATCGAAGCAACCTCGTTCCACGAAGGCATCCCGGGACACCATCTCCAGATCGCCATCGCCCAGGAGCTCGGTGACGCCATCCCGGCGTTCCAGCGCAAGGCCTTCATCTCAGCATACGGAGAGGGCTGGGGCCTCTATACGGAGCGACTGGCTGACGAAATGGGTCTGTACGGATCCGAGTTGGACCGCGTTGGGATGCTGATGGCCGACTCGATGCGAGCATGCCGTCTCGTCGTTGACACAGGCATGCACGCGCTTGGATGGTCTCGCCAGCAGGGCATCGACTATGTCGCTGAGAACTCGCCCATAGCAATGCACAGCATTGTCGAGGAGGTCGACCGATATCTGTCGTTCCCCGGTCAGGCGCTGTCGTACATGATCGGCCGGATTGAGATCCAGCGCATGAGGGCAGATGCTGAGGCTCGCATGGGCGACCGCTTCGACATCAAGGGATTCCACGACGCCGTTCTGGGCTCAGGCCTCGTGACGCTGCCGACGCTTGACCGCATCGTCAGGGAGTGGAGCGAGGGCGTCTGACCACAAGGTCACCCGCTTTCTGGATGATCTTGGGAAGCGGACACAAGGCGTCTACGCTGGCGACTACACACCGCGTACGAGTTGGAGGTTCACGTGGGACTCATTCTGAACATCATCGGAGCCGTTGCACTGATCGCCGGAGTCATGGCGCTCGTGAAGAAGCAATGGCTCTACGGCGGAGTCCTGATCGTCGTTGCCATCGTGGTCGGAGGTTTCGGCTTCATCGTGTAGGAGAGACAAGAGTCAAGAGCCAAGAATCAAGAAGGGCACCCATCAAGGGTGCCCTTCGCCGTACAACCGGCGTACAAGTCCAAGAGCAACATTCCTCGAGTCGTCGTACGTACTACCGATGAAGGACACCCGATGGGTGTCCTTCATCTCCGCGGAGAGGGAGGGATTTGAACCCTCGAGGGAGCATTAACCCCCTACTCGCTTAGCAGGCGAGCGCCTTCGGCCACTCGGCCACCTCTCCAGATAGCAGCAAGGTTATCAGGGTGTCTGTGATTGCTCTCGGCGTTATTCGCCGGGCTTCTGCCACCACTCGACGTTCCACGTCAGCCCAGATACAGATCCGTTGTGCAGAATGTTGATGACATCGTCTTGCCACCACGCTGCAGCCGAGGACCGACGGAAGAGTGGGATGAGAGGGAGAGACTCCGACAGGATCTCCTCCGCTTCAATCACTATTTCAGCGAAACGGACGGCATCTGTCGTCACGCGTGCCTCAGCGACAAGTTCGGAGAAAACCGCAGTATCAACATCTTCAGGCTCATCCTCACCCCAGTGCCCGAAATTCGCGTCAGTTCCCTCGCTCGCTGGATCGAAGATCTCAAGGAGTTGCAGTTGGTTGGCGTAGCCACCGTCGGAGACCCAGGCCCACATACCGATGTCAAAGGCTCCGGATGCGAGGGAGTCCCCGAAGAAGATGAGTGAATCCACGTAGTCCGTCTCGAGTTGAATGCCGATCTTGCCGAGACTTCCAACGAGGGCATCACCGATTCGGATGCGGTAGTCACCATTCGCTGTCGTCGAGAGAACCGCTTGGGGTGGTGCCGAGAGCGCACCCGATCCAAGCATCGAATCGATGAGACTGGCGGCGCCGGCGTCATCGTGATCGTAGATGTACCAGATCGTGTCACCGAGAGGGCTCAACACGCTGGGCGTATCTGCCATCCACGGTACGTCGGTCTCGGAGAGCAATTGGGGCCGGTCAATTGCCATTGCTATCGCCCTGCGGTAGTCAAGGAGATCATTCGGTGAACCCGCGTTCGTCGCGAGACGGCTGTCACTGAATTGGAACGTGAGGTGTTCAAGGATCGGAGTCGGCGCTTCCTCTACCGTCACCTCTCCGTTGACGGCCATGTCGGTCACCGTGTCGATCGCTTCCGGCCACGGCGGCACCTCGACGATATCAACCTCCAGCCCTGTGAACAGGGAGATTTCGGCACCGGGTTCATCGGCGAATACGAAGCGAACGGAGTCGAGGTGCGGCAGCGAACGCCCTTCGTCGTCGGTCTTCCAATAATGGGTGTTGCGCTCCAGCATCAGGGAACCAGCCTCCTGGGTCTCTGACACCATGAACGGCCCGCCCGCCGGCCAATCCATACCGTCGGAGAGCCGAACATCAGTGGCCTTCTGAATGGCATGGGAAGGAAGGATCACACGCAGTGCGTCCTCAAAGGCAAGCGAGGGTTCCGAAAATGTGATCCAGGCAATGCGCTCGACAGATTCTGTGTTCGTGACCTTGGTCATCACAGGATCGACTCCGGCCACGCGGGCGGTCGCCAACTGGAACATCGCCACGGCGGTGAACTCGATGTCTGCACCGGTGATCGGCGTGCCGTCGCTCCATGTTGCGTCGCGACGAACCTCATAGCGGACCGTCATCGACCCGTCCTCACCTACTTCGATCGCGCCGGGCGTCTGGGACGGAAGCGAACTCACGGTTTCGGGGATTCTCTCCCAGGTGCCCGGATCGATGTCGTAGATGGTCGCCCACACGGCCTGACCTGCGAGATTCGTTCCACCGAAGGCCTCGTCTGAGAACGGGTTGAGTGTCTGGATGGGGAGATCAACACCGATGGCAACCTCACCACCGAAACCGTCGGGAGGCAGGGTCGTGGTTGCTGCGGCGACCGTTGTGGACGACGTGATCTGGGTGGTCGTTGTCGAATCCACATTGGTGTCCGGCGTGCATGCGGCAGCGAAGAGGGCGACGATGCTGAGCAGGATTCCAAGAGCACGCATGGCGGGGAGCATACCGACACGTGGGTACCTCCACGGTTCCCCCGCAGGTGTGGTCAGCGTAGAGTGAAGCCATGTTCATCTCCCCAACACCCCCATCGATACAGGCGTTCATCGACCGGCAGATCGCGGGACCTCTCACCATGCTCAATCTGCTCCGCTTTCGCGATGTTGCTGATTACACCGCTACACCAGAGCTCGAGCCTGAGACTCCGGTCTCGGGCGAACAGGCCTACGACACATACGCCGAACTGACCATGCCCCATCTGGCGGCAGTCGGTGGGTCACCCGTCTTCATGGGCACCGGAGGACCGTTCCTGATCGGACCGGAGGACGTGGCGTGGGATCGCGTACTACTCGTTCGATACCCGGACGTGCAGGCATTCCTTTCGATGACCCAGAACCCCGGATACCTGGCAGGTGCCGGCCACAGGATGGCCGCACTCGCCGACTCGCGACTGCTCCCCATCGAATAGGACCGCAAATCCCGGTGCCGCTTCTTCGGAGGAGACAGATTCGGTCTACGTAGTACGTA
>JBDLJV010000117.1:0-7184 GCA_039714175.1 Actinomycetota bacterium | reverse complement strand
CGACAAACGACAAACAATGACCGCCCTACGCTCTCCCCCATGGCGAATCCCACACTCTCCAAGCAATTCGGAGCACTCCCGGAAAACAACACCGCGTCGAGTGCACCAACAGACGCGATGCTTCAGTCGGCGAAGATCCCGTTCTCCACCGGTGAAGCCGAACCGATGACCATCGGTGGCACAGTCTCCAAAACCGCCTTCCTCCTCGCTCTCGTGGTGGGAGCTGGGATGTGGGGATGGGGACAGGTCCAGCCCGAGGTCGGAGTCATCGACATCCCCGGATGGTGGTTCCTCGTCTTGTTCGGTGCGCTGATCCTCGCGATCGTCACCGCGTTCAAGCCAGCGCTCGCCAGGTTCACCGGGCCGCTCTATGCCCTGACCCAGGGTGTTGCCATGGGTGTCATCAGCCACGTCTACAACGCCGCCTACGACGGCATCGTTGTGCAGGCGATCCTCGCCACCGCAGCGGTCTTTGTTGCCATGCTCGTACTGTTCGTGACCGGGACGATCAAGGTGACCGACCGCTTCCGGGGCATTGTCATCGGGGCCACGTTCGGCATCGTCCTGTTCTACCTCGCTACGTTCATCCTCAGCCTCTTCAGCGTCCCGATCCCGTTCTTCTCGGGTGGGCTCGGGATCGTGTTCTCGGTTGTGATCGTCGGAATTGCAGCGATGAACCTCATGCTCGACTTCGACATGATCGTGCGTGCCACGAACGCTCGAGCCCCCAAGAGCTGGGAGTGGTACGGAGCGTTCGGGCTCATGGTCACGATCGTATGGATGTACATCGAGATCCTGCGCCTCATCGCTCTGACGCGCGACTAGTAGCCTCAGTCTCAACGACGCAACGGGGAGCAACACATGGTTGGACGACGACGCCGACAGGACCGGAGAGAGGGTCGCCGCGAGGAGCGGCGTGACGAACGGCAGACGTTCGGCCGAGGTGGCGACGCTACCCGCTACCAGATGCGCCAGAAGATGGTGTCTTTCGGCGACGACTTCTGGATCGAGAGCGATGCGGGCGAGCGTGTGTTCAAGATCGACGGCAAGGCGCTCCGCGTACGTGACACGCTCAAGTTCGAGGACACGCAGGGCAACGAGCTCGCCAGGATCCAACAGAAGATCGCCCGCATCCGCGACACGATGAAGGTCGAAGGGGCTGACGGATCGACACTCGCCACGATCAAGAAGGCGATGATCACCCCGCTTCGCGAGCGGTACACGGTCGATGTCCCCAGTGGCGAAAGCATGGACGTCAAGGGGAACATCGTCGACCACGAGTACACCATCTCCGCTGGCGGTCACAAGGTCGCAGAGGTCTCAAAGAAATGGTTTCGGGTACGCGACACCTACGGCGTGGAGGTCTCCCCCGACCAGGACGACATCGTCATACTGGCAGTCACCGTTGCCATCGACATGATCTCCCACTGAGAAAACTCACGCCTCTCTCCTGGCTTCAGATGCGGCGTGCCGCAGATGACACCGTCAACGGTGACGTAGTCGCGGACTACGGTTCACTCGATGCCCAACCGACTTGCCAATGCGACTTCGCCGTACCTCAAGCAGCACGCCGACAACCCGGTTGATTGGCACGAATGGGGTGTCGAAGCGTTCGCAGAAGCCGAACGCCGCGATGTGCCGGTGATCCTGTCGGTCGGGTATGCCACATGTCACTGGTGCCACGTGATGGCGCACGAATCGTTCGAAGATGACGAGACCGCGGCGTTCATGAACGAGCACTTCGTGAATGTGAAGGTGGACCGCGAGGAGCGGCCGGACGTGGACCGGGTCTACATGGATGCCGTGACCGCTACAACCGGTCGAGGCGGGTGGCCGATGACCGTGTTCCTCACGCCGGACCAGAAACCGATCTTCGCAGGTACCTACTTCCCGAAGGAGACCCTCGGCCATCATCCATCGTTCATGGACGTGATGGATGCAGTGCTCAATGCCTGGGGCACCAACCGGTCCGGTGCGCTCGAGCAGGCGGACAACATCACCGCAGCGATCGCGTCCCGACAGCAAGAGTCATCCCCGCTCCCCGGCGTGGAGGACATCGATCAGGCCGTCCTGCGGATGTCCAACACGTTCGACAGGGTCAACGGTGGGTTCGGGACCGCTCCCAAGTTTCCACAGGCGCCGTCGCTCGAACTGCTCCTGCGAACAGTTGCTCTTCGACCGGGCACCGATGCTGCGAAGCACAGCCTCGACATGCTGATTCGTCAGTTGTCTGCAATGGCGGGCGGTGGCATCTACGACCATCTCTTCGGCGGGTTCGCCCGCTACTCGGTCGATGCGAAGTGGGTCGTCCCCCACTTCGAGAAGATGCTCTACGACAACGCGCAACTCGCAAGGGTCTACCTCAGGGCGTGGCAGTTGACCGACATCGAGATGTTCAGGAATGTGGCCGTCGAGGTGCTCGACTACCTCGATGTCACGATGGCTGACGATCGCGGCGGTCTCCACTCGGCCGAGGACGCAGATTCTGAAGGGATCGAAGGCAGATTCGCTGTGTGGTCGTGGGAGGAACTCGGGGAGATCCTCGGTGAGGACCGTGACCTCGCAGCCGCCATCTACGGGGCATCTCCCGAGGGCAATTTCGAAGGGTCGAACAACCTGCTCCGGCTCTCGGAACTCGACGATGTCGCAGCAGCCCTCGGACAAGACGTTTCCCAGATCGAGGAGTCGAAGCTGTCAATCGACAGCCGGCTCAGGAACGTCCGAGCACAGCGCACACCCCCGAGCAGGGACGACAAGATCGTGTCAGCGTGGAACGGCCTTGCGATCAGAGCATTCGCAGAAGCGGGTGCAATCCTCGACGAGCCAAGGTATGTCGCTCGCGCCGAGAGCATCGCAACGTTCCTCCTTGACGAAGCATCTCCGAGTGGCGAACTCGTTCGTTCTTGGAGAGATCGACCAGGTCACAGAGCGTTCGCCGATGACCACGCAGCCTTCGCTATCGGTCTCTACACGCTCTTCCAGGCAACCGGGGATGAGACGTGGTTCAGCGCTGCCGAGCAGCAGGTTGCCCGTCTCAGGGAGCACTTCGCCGACCCGGAGGGCGGGTTCTTCAGTACATCAGACAGGTCAGATGATCTCATCACGCGTCCAAAGGCGAGTCAGGACAACCCGACTCCGTCCGACAACGCACTCGCAATGGAGGCTCTCCTCCTGCACGCTGCCTTCACGGGTGATACATCAGCCATCGCTCAAGCACGGAACACGATGCAGACGCTCACCGGCGACGCGATGCGCCATCCGTCATTTGCAGGGTACGCACTGGCTGTCTGGCTCACGGAACTCATCGGCATCAACGAGGTTGCCATCGTCGGCGGTGGGAAGACGGCGGCAGCAATGGAGCATCTGGTCTGGTCCACGTTCAGGCCGGACATAGTGGTCGCGACAGCGACAGGTAGCACGCCACTCGTGCCCCTGCTCCAGAACCGACCGATACAGGACCGGACGCTCGCCTACGTGTGCAGGCACCTCGCGTGCGAGGCACCTGTCGATTCCGTTGACGCACTCGCGGAGAGCCTCAGCGTCGGATGAACTCTCCGGCGCGACTGCGCATGAGAGGCAGCGAGACCGTCAGCACCAGGACGACACCGGCAAGCATGGCAAGCGTGCCAGCTGCACCTTGGCTCATGGCTCCTTCGACGAACGTCTCATGACAGGTCGCGGAGAAGTTTCCCGCGCGGTCAGACCCGCGAGAACCCCACGTGACGGAGTTGCAAGTATTTGAAAGAAAGATGCTGATGCCGGTCGCAGCGAAGGTGAGACCCCCGAGCGCGACAACGAGTCGCAGCAACATTGATTGCTCCTTGGGATGTGATGGGCATACAGGGTGTCGACCCATCGAGAACACAGGGATGGTATGCAATCGCACCGTTTATCGCCCTGGTTTCGCGAAGTCCGATAGCGTGGGAGCATGGGATCAATCATCCTGCTGATACGAATCTGGATTGCAGCGAACGTGGCAATCGTTCTGGCAACGATTCGGAGACTGCTGCTCGGCCCGACGATGTCTACCTGGTCATGGAGGACCGAGTGGGCGGTGGCATCTGCACGGCGAGTCATCGCTGTTGCCGCGAACCACAAGGACGATCCATGGATCAACACGATCGGGCTCAGATTCAAGACCCCGATACCGGCCTCCCTCTTCGGTACCGTGCGCGTCACTCCCCAGTTGTTGGGACACAATCTTGGTGATCACTTCGAGCGTGTTGGAGCAACTCACAACACGGCAACGATCCTCTATTTCCATGGCGGTGGCTACACGTTCGGCAACCCCGGCACGCATCGAGAGCACATCGCTCGACTCGTCGCTCGAACGGGAACGATGGCGACAGCACCCACCTATCGGCTCGCACCAGCTCACCAGTACCCCGCAGCCGTCGACGATGCTGTGGATGCGTACCGGGCGCTACTCACCTGTTGCGCAGCTTCATCCGAGATCATCGTCGCCGGTGACTCGGCGGGAGCCGGTCTCGTCGTTGCGATGGCGCACAGGGCTCGTGCCGAAGGTCTGCCCATGCCCGCCGGCCTCATTCTCTTCTCTCCATATCTGGACCTCGATCATGGTGGATACACCATCAGGACGAATGCCCTCACCGACTACTTGCCCGTACGTGAGATGTCGGTGCCGAACGATTGGTATGCCTTCCGCAGCCAGCACCGGGAACCCGAAGCCGCACCCATCTACGCCGATCTGACCGGGTTCCCCCCGATGCTTGTCTTCGCCGGTGGCGCGGAGATGCTGCTCGCGGATTCGTTGCATCTCGCCGAAAACGCTCAACGCGACGGGACGGAGTGTGAGCTTGTGATCGAACCCGAGATGCCACATGTCTGGCCCGCACTTGCGCCCTGGGAACCGGCGTCGAAGCGAACCCTCGCGAAGTGCGCAACCTGGATAGCGGAGACAATAGAGCCGAGTGCCGAGAGCTGAGATCTGAGACGCTCTTCGCTCAATCCGTCAACGCTCAGCTCGATTCGATACTGTGCTCCGCCTCTTCCGTCGATACGGCTCTGCCGTATCTCTGGTCGCTGACCGCAGGTCAGCTCTTGTCGATTCGCCGACGGCGGATCTCTTGTCGCCGATCATGGATCGGCTTGGTTCTCAGCGCTCTAACCCCACAGGTCCTTGAGGGACTCACCCACCGTGTCGCGGCCCTTGCTATCCCATGTGGCATCCTGGATCGCTTGGGGGACGCCGGTGGCTGATGGGACGAAGTGCTCGGTCGCAGGATCGAGGAAGCGGCTCGGGAGCGCGTAGGAGTGGTTGCCGTTCGTGGAGAACCGGTGGTGATAGAAACGCTGGGGGACGGTCACCGCGAGATGGTCCTTCGCTCTCGTCAGGGCAACGTAGAGCAAGCGCCGCTCTTCCTCGAGTCCGCCGGGCTCGCTCAATGCCATGTCAGACGGGATGTTGCCGTCTGCTGCATGGATCACGGTCACCGATCTCCACTCCCCGCCCTTCGCCGAGTGGATCGTTGAGAGGATGAGGTAGTCGTCGTCAAGATGCGGCGCATCGGCGAAGTCACTCGTGCTGTTCGGCGGATCGAGCGTGATCTCGGTGAGGAATCGTGATCGATCGGGGTAGTCCGTAGCCAGAGAGGCAAGATGCCCGATATCGCCAAGCCTGGCTTCAGCGTCGTCATAGGACCGGTCGAACACTGCCTTGCAGAAGTCAGCAAGGCGATCGATCTGCGTGGCCGGATCCGGCTCCCGGGTGCTGTCGCCACGACAATCGCCGAGCACGTCGCGTAGGAGACCGAGCACTTCACGGGTCTCGTTGGTCACCGGCAGGTCGTACGTGAGGAATGCCACGAGTGCATCCGTACCTGACGATGCACCGACCTCCTCGATGTGGGCAAGGATCTTCGCTGCCGTAGCCGGGCCAACGCCCGGCAGCATGAGCAGCACACGATTCCACGCAAGCTCATCCTTCGGGTTGTCGAGAATGCGCAGCAGCGAGAGAAGATCCTTCACGTGAGCTGCCTCGAGGAACTTCAAGCCGCCGAACTTGACGAAGGGGATGTTCCTGCGTGCCAATTCGATCTCGAGACCACCCGAGTGGTGTCCGGTGCGGAACAGCACGGCTTGATCCCGAAGATCGATGCCTTGCTCCCGGATCTCGAGCACACGGTCACATACCCAGTCAGCCTGGGCGGATTCGTCGTAGCACGTGACGAGACTCGGGATCGGACCGGCAGGTCGCTCGGTCCACAGCTGCTTGTCGAATGCGGTGTCCGATGCGGCGATGACAGCATTCGATGAGGAGAGAATCTGCGGACTCGATCGATAGTTCTGCTCCAGCGTGACCACCGTGGCCTCATATTCGTCAGGGAAGCCGAGGATGTTCTCAACTCTGGCCGCACGGAACGAGTAGATCGACTGGGCATCGTCACCCACAACGGTGAGGTTGCCGTCCGATCCGCACAGCGACCTCAGGATGCCCGCCTGTACAAGGTTGGTGTCCTGGTACTCATCAACGAGCACATGGTCGAAGAGCCCCCGAACGGCGTCACCGGCGTCCGAGGCAACAAGTGCCTGCCAGTACAGGAGGAGATCGTCATAGTCGATGACGTTGTTCTGCCGCTTCCTGTCGGTGTAGCCCACAAACAACGTCTTGAGTTCCTCGGCATGGTCCCTGCACCATGGGAACCTCTCGTCGAGCGTCTCGGACAGTGGTGTCTGGGCGTTGGCAACTCGCGAGTAGATCGACGCGATCGTCTCCTTGCGCGGAAACCGGGTCTTCGTCTTCCCAAAGCCGTGTTCGGTGCGGAGAATCCCGAAGAGCGATTCCGTGTCCGTGCGATCGATGACCGTGAAACCTTCGTCGAGACCAACCGCGCCGCCATAGGTACGTAGGAGCCGATTCGAGATCGAATGGAACGTTCCTCCCCACACCCGCCCCGAGGAACGATCCTCGATCAAGGCACTCGCTCGCTTGAGCATCTCGGCAGAGGCACGACGGGTGAACGTCAGCAGCAGGATTCGATCGGCCGGGACACCACGGTCGATGAGATGCGCAACCCGCGAGGCAAGCGTCCTCGTCTTGCCCGTACCCGCTCCGGCGATGACGAGCAACGGTCCATCACCGTGCAGGACAGCGCGCCGTTGGTCAGCGTTGAGCCCTTCGAGGTAGGTTGGTGCATCGGTGGTAGTATCGAACATACGTTCGA
>JBDLJV010000116.1:0-7241 GCA_039714175.1 Actinomycetota bacterium | reverse complement strand
GGTTTCTGCGCGTGCCGGCTTCTTTCGAGGGCGGCGTGCCGCTTGTTGCCAGCTTTCGGCAAGGCGGTAGCGTGGGTTCAAATCCCATCGGGGCTACAAATGTGATGTCGCGAGACATTGGAAAGCCTTGAACCTACGGTTCCGGGGTCTCCTTGTGTCCTTCTTGCTGGGGTGGGTAGTTGCGTGTGGGGTCAAGGGTGAGGTGCCGGATGAGTTCTCCGGTGGTCGTGTCTGATGGAACGCTCTGTTGCCGATTATTCGACTCCTTGAAGCGAGGACGTGGCGGAGTGATCCTCTCCGCGCGAGCGGATGCTGAAGACCAGAGAACTCGGCGGGCGCAAGCGTCCGCCGAGTTCTCGTTCCCTTGTTCCAACACCTATCCGTGGTGGATAGACGTTATGTAGGTCGGGCAATGCGGCTGCCCGATCGGGTTGAAGTCCCCGGGTATTCCTCCCGGATTCAGGCCGAACGCCTCTGGGCAGGCTGTGCCTGTCCAGAAGTCCGCACGCCATGCATCGAGTTGATCTCCTGCATCCACTGCTTGACCGTGGTACGCGATCTCCACGTGAACCTCAGCCGTGGCAAGGTCGAAATCCAGCGGCTCGAGGTCGCCCAGGAAAGCCAGCGCCGGCGGCGGGAAGCCTTCGATGCTCTCGTCTCCGGTCTGCGCTTGCATCACCAGCGTGGCTCCACCGCTCTCGCCTACGATTGCGGATCCACCGCTCGCTGCGAACGCATCGTCAGGAGCCGCTCCACCGGGCGGTAGAACCACCCACCAGAACGAGTAGACACCACCCGGCTTCAAATCGGTGGCGTGAGCCACGGCTGTGAGATTGTCGGACCTCCTCACGAGGGTCGTCCAACCCACGATCGACCCGTCCAGGTTCCCGTCCATGTCGAAGTGTTGAATCAAGGGCTCGGTGCTTACTGCAGTCGCCTCTCCTTGGTCTGCCTCGGCAGCCACCGCCGGCAACGTAGCAAGCATCATCAGTGCTGTCAGCAGCGCGAACGTTTTCTTCCTCATGTGTTTCTCCCGCGGCTCTCGTTTGTCTTCTTGCCGCACCCGCAACGTACGACGGACGCCATGGCGGTGCATGACCAGATCTGACTATTTGGGCGTCTCCCTGTTGCGTCGCTTTTCCCGGAGATAGTCATTTCTACCCATGACGGCACCAGACGGGACGAGTACGGTTGCACGCATGGCATGGAAACCACCACCTCTACCGGGACGGCTGTCCTTGGAGGGTGAGCCGCCCCTCGTGGGACGTCGAGCTGCGCTTGAGACGATCGAGCAGGCCTGGCAGCGGGTGGAAGCCGGTCAACCACAGACGATATTCATCGGTGGTGAACCCGGCGCGGGAAAGACGCGGCTCGTATCAGAAGCGGCGGCTGCGCTGATCGATGCCGACGCGGTTGTCCTGTACGGCGCATCCTTTGTCGATTTCGACGTCCCCTATCAGCCGTTTGTCGGGTGCGTGGACCACCTGCTGGAGAACACGCCTGCCGGATCACTCAGAGAGATCATTCCCGACTCGTCATCGTATCTTGTTCGACTTGCGCCGAGTATCACAAGACATCGCGCCGACCTGAAGCCATCGGATAGAGACAGTCCGGAACACAGATCGGACCTCTTCGCGGCCTATCAGGATCTCCTGATCTCGATCACGGGCCAGCACCCCGTCGTATTGGTTCTTGAGGACCTGCACTGGGCGAGAGAGTCCACGCGCCTGATGTTGTCGTTCCTCGTCGAACGCACAGAATCCACCCAGTTGTTGATTCTCGGCACGCTTCGGACAACGGCACCTGATCGCAGTGATGAGCTGACAGCGAGTATCGCGAATCTCTATCGCCTGTCCGGTGTCCACCGCATCGACCTCTCAGGTCTCGAGGTGACCGATATCACACAGTTCATCATGGCCAACGGAGCCCACACGGTGGGCGAGGCCCGAAGTGAGGCCGCCATACTTCGGGATCGAACAGGAGGGAATCCGTTCTTCATCAGGGAGCTGCTGTCCCAACCTGTGCACCTGGTCCAAGGGTCGCGGACCGTTCCGGAGTCGATCCACGCTGCCATAGATACGAGATTGCTCCACTTCGACCCGGAGACCAGGGAAGTTGTCGGACTGGCCGCAGCACTTGGTGATGAGTTCGACTCAAGCACGTTGGCGGCTGTGGTGGGCGACTCGGGAACCGTTCTTCGGGCAATCGATCTTGCTCGGAAGGCTGGTCTGATCACTGATCAGCCTGACGGCGAAGCCGGTCACTACCGATTCAGGCACGCTCTTTCCAGGCAGGCTGTCCTCGATCGGATGTCAGTGGTTGACAGAACACAGGCGCATGCCGATATTGCCAAAGCGATCGAGATCTCTTGGGCATCGTCACCGTATCAGCACGCTGTTCTTGCCCATCACTACCACCAGGCGGCGATGCTCGGGTTCGACGACGAGGCATCCAAACACGCAGCGATTGCGGGGACACACGCTCAGAAGACCCTGGCCCATGAGGATGCGGCGAGATGGTTCCTTTTGGCGGCCGAGGTGGATAACGACGAGATCCGTGAGGAGGCGTTGCTCTCGGCGGGCCGAAACCTCGTACTGGCCTACGACTTCGAAGAGGCTCGCCGCGCATTCGGGGAGGTAGCCGACTCGATTGATCCAACACGAGCTGCGAGAGCTGCCATTGGTCTGGATGATGCCTCTTGGCGGTCCGGCCTCGATGGCAACAGATCGTTGTTGCTGATCGAGCGGGCGTTGGAAGGACTCGGTCCCGATCCGGCGAATCCGCTCCGTGTGCAGTTGTTGTCCAGCAAGGTAAGAGCACTTGCATACTCGGGCGGCGACACCGCACGGGCGGCGACGGAAGCTCTCGGGGCTGCCCGGGCAACGGGAGAAGCTCGACTCGTCGCCGACGCACTCAGCGCCGTCCTCATGGACAAGATGACGGTTCCCGCTGCCATCGACGAGTCCATGATGCTCAGCAGGGAGTTGCTGGAGCTTTCGATAGAGCTTCGGAACCACGACAGGACCGCCAATGGCGCTGCGGTGCTGGGCGGCCTCGCCTACATGGCAGGGAAACCGAACGCGGCAGATGAGGCGGATAGGGAGCTGGCGAGGGCCATCGAGGCCGGTGATCTCGGATTCTGGAGAACGCTGCTCGGCTGTGGTCTCTACTCAAGGTACTTCAGGCAAGGCGATCTTGGCCCCGCTCGCGAGCAATCGAAGGCACTCCTCGGACTTTGGACCAACTTTGAGGGAGACGGCTCTGATGGGCCGTACGGATTCCAGATGTTCATGATTGAGAGAGAATCGGACAACCTCGCCGGTGTAGCTTCGATTATCGACCGGGTCGATAAGGAGGCGAGCCTGTGGCGACCGGGGCTTCTTGCGCTTCTTGTGGAACTCGATCGGCTCGAAGAGGCGTCTCCGCTCCTCGACCGAGTATTCCACGAGGAGATGGTCAAGGGGAAGCGGAGCGCGGAGCGCCCGGCCGTCATGGCTCTCCTCGCGGAGGCGATAGTCGCAACGGGAAACAGAGATCTTGCAGCGAGCCTTCGACCAGCATTGCTCGACTTCTCAGGCTTCAACCTGATGGCAGGGAACCGCATCGTTGTGTTCGGTGCCACAGACCGGTACATCGGTCAGATCGATGCACTCCTCGGACTGCCGACTGCAGAGAGTTACTTCGATGCCGCCCTGGCGTTGGACTCCGCCACTGAGGCGCCTTTGCACGAGGTGGAATCGCTGATCGCGTACGCCACCTACCTCGATAAGTCAGTGGACCACAGGAGGATCGCTCTGGCGTCCGAGTATCGACTTCGCGCGCGGAAGATCGCAGAACGGAAGTCGTTGGTACGTCAGCTCAACCGGCTTGATGCCGCGACCGGGATCCGGAGCGATCGACCGGCAGGGCTCACACCCCGCGAGGTCGGCGTGCTTCGTCTCGTGGCGGAAGGTCTTTCCAACAAGAAGATCGCAGATCGCCTGTTCATATCTGAGAACACCGCTGCCAACCACGTCCGGAGCATTCTGATGAAGACCCAAGCCCCCAATCGAACGAAAGCGGCGATTTTCGCCGCCGAGAAGGGTCTTCTCGAGTAGGTGTGCAGTTGGCGAGATTGTCCCACCTAACCGAGCGGGATCGTCCTGGTCGATCCATCGGGAAGCAGTTGCTCCCCGACTTCAACAATGGAGTCCACGGGAAGGCCTGCCCTTGCGGCAGCAGCCCTGATCGCTTCAGCAGAGGGGGCTTCATAAAGACAGTATGTCTTTCTCGAGTCCGCCGAGAGGAAGGAGTAGACCCAGGCCACGCCCTCGTCGTCGTTGACTGAGTTGATCGCGTCGGTATCGGCTGCCGCGACATCGAGTTCTTCGGCGAAGCTTCTTTCGATCAAGAACAACGGCACGAGATCCTCCCCACTGGCTGATTCAGGCAAGTCTATCGATTGCATCCCACGCGTGAGACGGGTTTTCTGGTCGTGCCCTCGAGTTGGAGCCGGTTGGCACCGTGGTCAAGATCATGGCGGCAACAGTCAGCAGGTTCTTCGAGAGGGAAACCAAGAAGGCATTCGCCCAAGATCTGGACGATGTTGCTGCTGTCGCAGAAGCGGAGCTCTAGCCGGGGATTCCGAGGCGCACAGGGAATCCACTCGTCGATTCGAGTTGCTGCCACGCCCCCACACTGATGGTCGGGCTGGACAATCGAACCCACCACTGACCCTCGTAAGACTGTACGGCGTCATCGATGACTCGCTTCAGATCGTGGCCCGCCTCGTAGCAATGTGGCACATCGATCGGCGCCACGCGCGTAGCGGACGGAGTCGTGCTCGGCGCGGGGCCGAATCGGAGGGCCCATCTCGGTTCACCCATCCGGGGCCTCCCTTCTCCTGAGACTCACCCAAGGATCGGGTATCCAACTAGGCGGGTCAACTCCAGGATGATCGAACGGGCTTTCGACATCAGGCCACGAAAGCAGCCATCGAGCCGGACGGCGGGTTGTTCGTCGAGGCCACCCATCAGGTGCCCATAGCGGTCCATCGTGACCTGGATCGAGGAGCGGCCGAGTCGGGTTTGGATAGTCGTGGGGTGTTCACCTTCTCAGATGAGCCCTGCGGCGTGGGTGTGCCGCAGGTCGGGAATCGTCCCGACATCGGCGGCCGGCGTCGCGTAGCCTCGGGGTGGGTTGGGCTCCGTCGTGGGGCTGGAAGGCGCAAAGCAAGGAGGTCCGCGTGCCACAGTTCTCGGTCAACACCAATCGATTCGACCCGTACAAGAATTTCAAGTTCAGGATCAGATGGGACGGACGTTACGTCGCCGGCGTCAGCAAGGTGGGGGCGCTCAAGCGATCCACAGAGGTTGTCGAGCACAGGGAGGGGAGTGATCCCAACACGATTCGCAGGTCGCCCGGGCAAACCAGATTCGAACCGATCACACTGGAACGGGGCGTCACACATGACACGGAGTTCGAGCAGTGGGCCAACAAGGTCTGGAGCTACGGAAAAGGTTTGGGCTCTGAATCTTCCCTCCAGGACTTCCGCAAGGACATCGCTCTCGACTTCTTCAATGAGGCGGGTCAGCTGGCACTTCGGTACGTGATCTATCGCTGCTGGGTGTCGGAGTATCAGGCTCTGCCCGAACTCGATTCGCGTGCCAACGAAGTGGCCATCGAGACGATCACGCTCGAGAACGAAGGCTGGGAACGCGACCGGGACGTGTCGGAGCCGACTGAGCCGAGCTTCGACGAAGAATCTGGCTGAATCCCGACGGCGGCGTTCTCATCGGTTTGACCTAGTCTGGCGCGGTGTTCAGTCTTGCTCTGGTTGCCGGTTTCACGTTCGTGTACGCTCTCGTGTCGAAGAGACTGGCCTCCACATGGGTCAGTGCACCGATGCTGTTCATGGCATTCGGGCTGGTTGTGGGGCCGCAGGCGCTGGATCTGGTCGCTGTCGACTTGGACGACGGCGCAATACAACTCCTCCTTGAAGGCACGCTCGTGATCGTTCTCTTCTCGGATGCTGCGCTGATTGACTTTGGTGCCGTGCGCAAGGAGGCGTTCCTGCCCGAGCGGCTGCTCGGCATCGGATTGCCATTGACGATCCTGTCGGGTCTGCTCGGTGCTCTCGTCCTCTCCGACCAGATCGGCTTCTGGGAAGCCGCCGTGATCGCGATCATCCTCGCACCCACCGACGCAGCTCTCGGCCAGGCGGTCGTGTCGAACAGGTCGGTACCGGCAATGGTCCGGCAGGGTCTCAGTGTCGAGAGCGGCCTGAACGATGGCATAGCGGTGCCGTTCCTGACAATCGCCATCGCTGGTGCCGCAAACGAGATGCAGACCCTCGGTGGAGTTGTCGAGGTATTTGTCGCAGAGATCGGAGGGGCAATCGTCGCCGGTCTCCTCGTTGGCTGGCTGGGGGCGCTGGCGATCAGGTACGCCGGTCAGCGAGGTTGGATGACGCGAGATTGGCGTCTGATGTCCGCTCCTGTGCTCGCGCTCGGGGCCTTCGCTGCTGCTGATCCGATCGGCGGATCAGGCTTCATCGCTGCGTTTGTCGCCGGGATCACGTTCGGTCAGCTTGTGAGGGCCATGTACCCGGATATCTGTGACTTCTCTGAGGGCATCTCACACCTGCTGACCGCTACAGCGTTCTTTGTGTTCGGCGCCCTGATCCTCGGACCGAGCCTGCCTTTGATCACGTGGCAGATGATCGCGTTCGGGATCGCAAGCCTCACCGTTGTCCGCATGGTGCCGGTTGCCCTGGCGCTGATAGGGACAGGACTACGGCTTCCGACGGTGTTGTACATCGGATGGTTCGGCCCTCGGGGTCTCGCATCACTTGTGTTCGCAGGGACCGTTGTTGTTGTCTCCGACCCTGAAGACGCTCCTGTCATCCTTGCCGTCGTCTCCGCCGCCGTGGCCATGAGCGTCCTGGCGCATGGTGCGACGGCCGTGCCGTGGTCTCGGAGGTACGCCGCATGGTTCCGGCGCAAGACCTCGGATGAGAGAGCGATGCCCGAATCCGATGAGATCGAGCACATGCCTGTTCGCAAGCGGATCTCTCTCGAGGGCGATCACACCTGACGCGACAAGGCGTGGGTCATACCGACACGGCGCATCTCATGTATCGTGATGCCTCAAATTGTCTCCTCGCGGTAGGGAAACGCTGTGGCAGAAAGCCCGTCGTTCTTGAAATCCGTTCGACAGAGCTTCACCGGGAAGAACGGTCAGAAGGAACTTGGCGCGTTCAT
>JBDLJV010000115.1:0-7259 GCA_039714175.1 Actinomycetota bacterium | reverse complement strand
CGTTCCGCTTCTCGTCCGAGAAGGGCGGGAACGAGTGGTACGAGGATCGGTCCGAGATGCAGCGTGGTGTCGGGGCGGAATACCGCGGTCATGAGCCAGATGGATGCAATTGCCCCGGTCCAAGCGAGTATTGAGATGTCCGAAGCGCGTTCATGAGTGGTTGCTGTTGTAGGCATAACGGGTTCAACGCGGGTCGCAGGGGATGGAGAGCAGGAGTGTCGGATTCCTGACAATGAGGAACACAGCTCGCTCTTTGTGCGTTGTTCGGCCAGAAGGGAGCAGAATGCGCAGAACATGGATGGTCGGACTCGTAGCGGGTGCATTGGCCCTCGCAGCCTGCGGCGGGGGGACAACAGCCAGTGAACCGACCTCTTCTGTGGTCTCGACCACTACGGAGCCGACTGCGCAGGCCACTCCTGCTGTCGGTGAGCTTCCCGACGGCCCGAGCGCGCTCGACGACATGTTCGATGACGCCTTCCCTGATCCGTTGATCGACCCCGGTCAGGTGATCTCCGGTGGTCCTCCTCCTGACGGCATCCCCCCGATCGATGATCCTGTGTTCTTGGACGTGGCAGACAACCTGGACCTTCTTCCGGCAAATGAACCGGTTGTTGCGGTTGAGATCAACGGCGACGCACGTGCCTATCCGATCCGAGCGATGGTGTGGCATGAGATAGTGAATGACACGATCGGCGGCGTGCCTGTATCGGTCACCTACTGTCCGCTCTGCAACTCAGCGGCGACATATGACCGCAGGATCAACGGCGTCGAGACGACGTTCGGAACCTCGGGGCGTCTCTTCGCATCCGCCCTGGTGATGTATGACCGCGCCACCGAGACCCTGTGGACGCACTACAACGGTCAGGCGGTCATCGGGACGCTTACCGGCACAGAACTCGCCGAATTCCCGTCGCCTTTGATGGCATGGGATCAGTTCCGTGCCACCTATCCAACGGGTCAAGTTCTCGACTGGACGCAGCTCGGGTTCAACCGTGACTACGGGAGGAATCCCTACACCGGCTACGACGACCCGGACAACACGCCGTTCCTGTTCAGGGGAGCGTTGGACGACCGAGCAGCAGCCATGCAGCGTGTCGTCGGGGTTGAACATGGCGGCTCGGCATCGGCGTTCGCTCTTGAATCGGTCAGCGGTGGTGAGGGCAAGGCAACCTCTGTAGAGGTCGGCGGCAGTGACCTCGTTGTGTTCTGGCTTCCCGGGCAATCGTCGGCGCTCGACAGCTCCGATGTGTTCGGCGGGAGGGACGTTGGGTCTGCTGCGGTGTTCGTCCCCGAGGCGGGCGGACGCGCACTCACGTTCTCCTACGACGGTGAAAGCTTCGTCGATGAGGAGACCGGGTCGATCTGGATCATCAACGGAGAAGCGGTCGAGGGCGAACTCGCTGGAGAGCGTCTCGAGCAGATTCCTCATCTCGACACGTTCTGGTTCGCCTGGAGCACGTATCAACCCGAGACGGTGCTCGAGGGCCTCTGACGGCTGTTGGTTATCGGTAAGAGCCGAGCATCGGAAACGGAAAGCGACAACCAGAAGCCGAAGAAAGAAATCCTGAGTGACAAACTAAGGATATAATGATGGCGTATCCCGAGAATGGAGAATGCGCCATGTCCGAAGAGTCAAGTCGCCGAGGTTTCGTGGTGGTCGGTGCCGTGCTCATACAGCTGTGTCTGGGGGCAATTTACGCCTGGTCGGTATTCACTCCGGCGCTCACGGATGCAGGATGGACCAAGACGCAGACCCAGATCGTCTTCGCAGTCGGTCTTGGTACGTTCGCAGCTGTAATGGTGTTCGCAGGCAGGGTGCTAGCCAAAGTCGGCCCTCGCACCATGGCCATATCTGGTGGTTTGACACTGGGAATCGGATACATGGTCGCAGCGATCGGGGGCGGAACCGACTTCTGGACGGTGCTCATCGGTGTTGGTCTCATCGGTGGTGCCGGCATCGGGCTTGCCTATGTTGTTCCCATTGCCGTCGGCATGCGCTGGTTCCCTGATCGCAAGGGCATGATCACGGGCCTGGCTGTGGCAGGATTTGGCTTCGGTGCACTGGCGTGGATCAAGATCGCTGGTTCCTGGGGAGGGCTCATTTCCGATTACGGTCTGGGCACGACATTCTTCAGCTACGGAGTGGCGTTCGGGGTGATCGTGCTCATCGGTTCGATCTGGATGCGTATGCCAGCAGACGGCTGGCTGCCTGCCGGGTTCGCTCCATCGGAGTCGGCTGGCAGCGGGGGGGAGGATTTCACCCCTCGCGAGATGCTTCGAACTCCTCAGTTCCACCTCATCTCGTTGACCTTCGCTGTGAGCGCAGGGGCCGGCCTGATGTCCATCGGACTCATGAAGCTATACCCGGTGGAAGCTCTGGTCGGAGCCGGGGTATCGGAGATCGAGGCAAGCGCTATCGCTGGTACCGCTATGGCCGTATTCTTCTCGCTTGCCAACGGATTGGGTCGGATCGTGTGGGGTACGCTGAGCGACTTGCTCGGACGAAAGCGGTCAGTGATCACGATGACGGCAACCCAGGCGGTGTTCCTTGCAATGTTCGTGCCGATGGCTTCCAATGAGTACATGCTGTATGTCGCAGCAACCCTCATCGGATTCAACTTCGGCGGAAACTTCGCCCTGTTCCCTGCGCTTACGGCCGACGAGTTCGGCAACACATCGGTCGGACAGAACTACCCGTGGGTGTTCCTGGCATACGGTGCCGGCGGGATCGTCTTCCCGATCCTGGGAGGCATGCTCGGGGATATGGACAACTTCCCGCTTGCTTTCGCCATCTGTGCAGGAGCTTGCGCCCTTGGCGCCGTTGCGGCGGCCTTCGTGTTCCCTCCGCATCATGATGAAGCAATGGAGCCGTTCACGCCGAAGCGATTCATCCACAACGCACATCTCGCCGACCACTGAGGAAAGCTGATCAGGTTTCGTGATCGATCGTCGCGGAGAAGATCTGCGCGAATCGATCAGCATCCGGGTTGTTCGAGAGCGCATCTCGGGTGATCGCGTAGACCTGGATGTCGAAGATGGGTTCCACGATCTGTACGTCTTCGAGGTCCTCACCGCAGCACAATGGGAGATACGCTGAGAATCCCTCGCGTACAAGCCGCTTGGTCGTTGCTCCGCCGGCTGCTTCGAAGGATGGGCCCGGATGCAGGTCTCCGAGCAGGGCCCGGAAGGTGGCGCGTTCCCATGTTCCCTCCGGAGGGAGGGCGACGATATCGGCGCGGTACCCCTCCGCCGGTCGGAACAGAGCGAACTGCATCGACCTCATGGGTGTTGCGACAAGATCGGCAGGGAGTTGTTCGCGCAGCGACGCGATCAGGGCCAGGTCGATCGTGCCTACACGTACCTGATTCACGAGAGTGTTCGCATCGTGCAGTGCCAAATGTCCCATGGAATGATCGTGGGCGAAGTCACGCACCACCGGAGCGGTGAGGGTCAGGAGATCGTGGACCACTCCGACGTTGAGGACTCGCTGTTCCCGGCGGTTGACGATGTGCGCGATCGCCTCGTCGAGCGCCTCAAGGGCTTTTGAGCAAGCATCGAAGATCTCATCGGCCGCCTCGGTGGGTTGGAGCCCGTGCGCCGTGCGGTCGAACAGCGTGGTGTCGAGTTTCTGTTCGAACGAAGACAATGACCTGCTTGCGGCTGACTGGGAGATGAAGAGTGAGTCGGCCGCGTCAGTGACGGAGCCCGATTCGTAACACGCAACGAAGACGCGCAGGTTTCTGGTGGATATCCGCGGTTTCTCGCGCACGGACGTCTGCTCGGCGAGGAATTCGGTTGTGCTGTCGGACAGTCCCATGCGGTTCCTTCATACCTCCATGCATATCAAGCATAGAACTCGATTGACTTGCATCACATACCGTCGTGGTCAGGAATTGGTTCGAAAGGAGCCTGCACTGTGGCAAACACGCTCACAAAACCACAGTCGTCATTCTGGGATCGGCTGACCAAGCGTCAGTGGTCCTTCCTCTTTGCGGGACTGGTATTCGGTCTTGCTCAGATCATATACATGGCGACCTTGTGGCTGGACAAGGCGATGGCCGGTGGGGACGCAGTCCTCAAACCGATCACCGTTACAACTGATCTCGGGAAAATGTTCCGTGGTCTCGAGGTCGGCATCAACAGTCTCTTCGGGTTTCAAACCGAGCTCTATGGAAGCTACGTCGACGGCGTCGCTTCTGGAGGCGCGTTCGTACCGGGAATCGGCTGGCCGATCGTTGGTATGGCAATCGGCGGTCTCATCGTCGTGATCGCGGAGCGCGAGCACCGTTCGTGGGTCAAGTACCCGCTGCGCGTGCTTGGTGTCTCGTTTGTCGGCGGCATGGTGTTCTCCTACGGAACACGGCTCGCTGGCGGTTGCACCCTCAACCACCTTCTCGGCGGAATCCCGATGATGAGCATCCACTCGACATTCACGGTTGTCTTCATGGCGATCGGTGGTGCGGTTTCCTTCCTGATCATGACGAAGCTCGGCATCGGCCAGTACTTCAAGCATCAGGAGACAAAGAGCTATTGCGAGTCGACCGATTCGGGTGAGTGCCCGGCCTACGACTCCGAGTACAAGTGGTATCGCAATCCTTGGTACTGGGTGGGCGCATCGTTCTCGATCGCTCTGATCCTTGTCGCTCTCATCGGCGGCCTCTTCAACCCTGAGGCGCTCCAGTCGCTCAAGGACGGAGAGATGGTCGCCTTCAGTAAGTCGGTTGCGGCGAAGAGTTGGCTCTATGTCATCGGCACGTTGGCTGCTGGGACCATCGGCGGTATCGCCATGGCGAAGTCCGGATTCGGCACCGAGTGTGCCCTCGTGAGCCTCGAAGTCTCGGGCTCGATGACCAAGAACGACTCGAAGTACGCAAGGATGGGAATCCCACGAATCACGCGTACTCTCATGCGCGGCTACCTGCCGATCATCGGCCTTGCGGCTTCGTGGGTGCTGACCGCCGGATTCATCTGGTTCGGTTGGAACATGGGCGCAGCCCCGGGCTTTGAAGGCTCGTTGAAGTACCAGTTCACGGCAGGATCCATCGTTGGTGGACTGCTCCTCGGACTTGGTGCTGTGATGCTGATCGGTTGTGAGATCCGCTCGTACATGCGCATAGGCATGGGCTATCTCAATACGCTCGTCGGCTTCATCGGGTTCGCCATCGGTTACCTCCCGTACACGCTGTTCCTTGACGGTCACAAGTCGTTCCTCGAGAACACCGTGATCATCGAGCAGTACAAGTGGTACGAGCTGATCGCACCGAACTCAGTCGGAACACAGAAGATCGTCTACCTCGTGTGGACGCTGCTTCTGGTCGTGTTCCTGCTGTGGCTGATTCGTGTTGGCGCCAAGCGTGTCGGCGTGAGTCGCCGTGAACTGCGCACGCTCAACACCGAAGATCTCGAACTGACGATCGACGCACGTGCCGAGGACGGCATGATCCATGGTGTCTCCGCTCCTGCGGCGGTACCCGGATCGCACGATCTGAACTGATCAGGTCTCCAGGGGCATGGAGGGCTGGCTTCGGCCAGCCCTCCTGTCGCGTCCACAGGGGAGGGGAGTGGCGCGCTGGGATCACGTACGGCGTATCTTTCCATGGCTCACGCATCCCCGGGGAGCCGAGATGGCGATCGAAATCCAGTCTGTGTCGTACTCCTATCCGGACGGCACGACTCCCATAGAGAACGCGTCGTTTCGCGTCCCAACAGGGTCAGTGACGGCTTTGGTAGGTCCCAATGGCGTCGGAAAGACGACCATGCTCGAGCTGATCGCCGGTCACAAGCGTGTGGCCGAGGGTCACATCCGATCCGACACCGAGATCGCGTACATGCGTCAGAATCCGGGTTTCGACGATCTCACCTCTGCAACGGTGCTCGACGCGCTCGCCTTGTCCCTTCCGGCTGAGCTTCGGCCTGTCCACGGTCGTCTCCAGGAGCTGTACACAGCGGTGGGGGAGGGCGACGGAATCGCGCTGGCGCACGAGCTCGAGTTGTGGCAGTCGCTCGGCGGATACGAGGCGGAAGCACGTTGGGACCAGGTGACGCGCGCTGTACTGCGACAGGGGCTCACCGACGCATCCGACAGGAAACTGGCTGAGCTATCAGGCGGGGAGCGCAAGTCGATCATTCTCCGGGCCTACCTCCTGTCAACCGTTCAAACGCTCATCCTCGATGAGCCGGACAACTTCCTTGATCTCTTCTCGAAGGCCTGGCTCGGCAGTGAATTACGCAATTCAGGCAAGACGATCTTGCTCGTATCACACGATCGGAAGCTCCTGACACAGGCTGTAGATCGGATGGTCGCCCTCGAGCACAACGACGTCTGGACGCACGGTGGAACGTACGCCACATTCCCAGCCGAACGGCGCAAGCGCATAGCGAAGCTTGCCAAGGATCTGGATGCATGGAAGGCAGAGGAGCGACGTCTGTACCGCTACTTCAAGCTGCTCAAGCAACGTGCGGGAGCCAGCGAAGCGCTCGCGAACAGGGCTGATGCGGCGCAGAGCCGTTGGGAACGTTTTGTGGCAGCCGGACCTCCACAGCTACCACCGCCGGAACGAGAGATTACGACCAAGTTCCGTGGATCCCGCACGGGCAACGAGGCCATTCGTTTCACCGAGTTCGAGGTGGAGGATCTCGTGGCGCCGTTCTCGGTGAAGATCTACAACGAGGATCGAGTTGCCCTCCTGGGCGAGAACGGTGTGGGGAAGACGACCTTCCTCAAGAAGATCGTCGGGGCGAACCCATCGGAGGATGACACTATTCGATTCGGCCCAACAGCCCGAACTGGATATTTCTCCCAGACCAACGTCATCGACGATCCGGCTCTGCCGTTGTTGGACGTCGTGCGCCCGCATTTCCCGAATGAACAAGCAGCGAAGTCGGCACTTGGCCGGTATGGGCTTGCCGATCACACGAAGCACAGGCTCCGCCAGCTCTCCGGTGGTCAGAAGGCCAGGGTGCAGTTGCTGATTTTGGAACGGGACGACCCGAACGTCCTGCTGTTGGACGAGCCGACGGACAACCTTGATCTCGAGTCGATCCTGATCATCGAGGAGGCGTTGATGGAGTTGGAGGCCACATTGTTGGCGATCACGCACGACGCAACCTTCACACGCGTGTTCGAGCGTTTCATCATTTTCGATCGTCACGGTGTCGTTGGGGAGACCGTGGACAGGGACTACGCCCTCTGGATTGCGAGCCACAGAGCCTTCTCGTTACTCGATGACCCAGAGATCAGGATCCTGAACACCTGATGT
>JBDLJV010000114.1:0-7279 GCA_039714175.1 Actinomycetota bacterium | reverse complement strand
CGATCGGCGTGTACTCAGCAAGAACGGGATTGTCCACGGTGACCGATGCTTGATCGGAGGAACTGTTCCCTGTCGGATCAGAGGCAACCGCAGAGACCGTGTGGGAACCGTTGGATCCGGACGCGGTGTCCCAGGTGGAGGCATACGGCTCAGTCGTATCGATACCAATCGAGAGGCCGTCAACGAAGAACTCCACCGACGCAACAGCGACATCGTCAGATGCGTCGGCCGTGACGGTGATGGACCCCACGACGGTTGCTCCGTCCAACGGTGCCGTCAGTGTGACTGTCGGATCAACGAGATCCGGAGGATTATCGATCGTGATACCGATGCTGTCGGTTGCCGTATTGCCCGAGGAATCAGACGCTGTGGCTTCCAGCGCCGCTGGACCGTTCACGGAGGATGCGGAATCCCACGTCAACGTGTAGGGCTCCGTGGTGTCGGCTCCGATGGAGATGCCGTCGACGAAGAATTCGACGGATGCAACAGCGACATCGTCAGATGCATCGGCGGATACGGTGATCGTGCCCAAGATCGTCGCACCGTCGGCGGGTGCGGTGATCGTGACGGCTGGATCAACGAGATCCACTGGTTGGCCGGCGGCTGCTTCAGCCGCTCGCAACGCGTTGACGAGTGGTTCGGGGATGCCGTCGGACTCGGGTGACGCTCCACCAAAGACACCGCTCATCAGCCATATGCCCTTCCCTTCACAGGTCGAAGCGCCGGAAATGGTTCCATCGGGGCATTCGCCCGTCTCTCGGAGAACCGAGCGCACCTGCTCGGGTGTGAGGCCGGGATTGGCGCCCAGCATCAGGGCGGCGACGCCGGCCACGTGCGGAGACGCCATCGAGGTACCCGATTTGATCTCGAGCCCTCCGTTGATCGATGCCGAAAGCACCTGAACACCAGGTGCGGCGACGTCGACCAGTGCTCCGAAGTTCGTGAAGTTCGCAAGGGTCTCGTCACAAGACCCGAGGATGTCACCGAAGAAGTCACACCCGGTGTCGGCTACGGTTCCGTCGAGATCCGAGAATGCAGAAACCGCGATCGTCTCCGGATACGAAGCCGGGACGAAGCCGGATGTGTCAATTGCGGAGTTTCCTGCTGCAGCCACGACGACTACGCCGGCATCGTGGAGATTGCAGATGGCCTGGTGGGTCGGGCTTGACGCACAATCGGCGGTTTCTGTCTTGGCCTCACCCAAACTCAGGTTGATAACTGTCGGCACGCCGTCGGCAGCGAGCGTGTACACGTGGTCGAGTCCGCAGATCACGTCAGCGTCCGTGCCGTAGCCAGTCGAATCGAGAACCTTGACAGCGGCGAGGGAAGCATCCGTGGCGATACCGACGGCACCATCACCGTTGAAGGCACCCGCAGCACTACCAGCCACGTGTGTGCCGTGGCCTTGATCGTCATTCGGGGGCCCGTCGAAGATGCAGTTCTTGCCTTCCGACGCGACCAGATTGGGTGCGAGGTCGACGTGCGTCAGGTTGATACCGGTATCGAGGATCGCGATTCGCACGGGGGTACCGTCGGGCTGTCTGCCATCGAACCCTGCCTGATGCGCGGTCCACCCATCGATACGAGCTACGGAGTTGGGAAGCCATTCGGTCGTGTGCACGGTTCCGTTGGACGTAACACTCACCACATTCGGATTCCGTCGCAAGGCATCCGCCGCGGCCTGTGAGCCTCTGAACTCGAACCCTTGGAAGATGTTCTCGTACACATGACCAACGGATCCACTGTGTCGGCGTGCAAGTACAGGAGCTGTCTCGGGCGCGTTGGTTCCCGGCGCCAGGATGACGATCCACGACGCGTCTGTCTCGGTAGAAGCCGGTCGCTCGACCGCTCCGACCGGCGCGGCAAGACCTGCCATGAGAACAAGGACACTCAGAACTACGAGGCTCCGTCGAGCCATGGGCCACTCCTCGGACGACTACCTTGACCCTACTCGCACCACCCAAAACGGTCAATAGACTACTTTCCGTGGTCGACCGACTCCAAAACCACGGTGAGTGCAACCACTTGGAGGTGGAGTCCCACGCTTGAGATGGGAGGGATCTAGCCCTTGACGGCTCCGCCCGTGAGACCGGAGATGATGGCGCGCTGGGCAACAAGGAATGTGACAACGATGGGTGCAGCCCCGACGACTGCCGCGGCCGACAGGAGACCCCAACGCTGCGCGAAGTCCTGTTGAGCGAAGAGTTGCAGGCCGACGGCGTATGTGAAGTTCTCTGTCGTGGACAACAGCGTTCGTGCGAGGAGGTACTCAGAGAAGATTCCAATGAAGCTGATGACGAAGATCACAGCGAGGATTGGGCGGGCGAGCGGGAGGATGATTTTCATGAAGATGACGTTGGGGCTGGCACCGTCCACGCGCGCTGACTCGTCGAGGGAACTCGGAATCGAATCCATGAAGCCCTTGATGAGGAACGTATTGAATCCAATCGCTCCACCCAGGTAGACGAGTGTCAGGCCGCCCAGCGTGTCCAGTCCGATGGCCGGGAAGACGATTCCGAATTCGATCATGATCAGGAAGATCGCTACGAATGCCAGGAACTGCGGGAAGATCTGGACAAGCAGCAGCGTCAACAAGCCAACTCTGCGGCCCTTGAAACGGAACCGGGAGAAGGCGAATGCTGCCATCGAAGCGAGGAGGACGTTGAAGCCTGCCGCTGCCACCGAGACGATCCAGGAATTCTTGAGCCATGTCATGAACGGCGTCAGGGTCGGGTTGGAGAACAACTCCTTGTACGTCTCGATATCGAAGTTTGTCGGGATGAACGTTGCGGCGGCGAGGTTGTCGCTTCCGGAGACGGACGATGAAATGATGTACATCACCGGATACAGCGAGAAGAAGACAGCGAGTACTGCCACGATATGGCGCCAGCCGAGGGTTCGCATCCACATTTTGGCGGACATGGGGGCATAGACCGGCTTCGGTTTCTTCTGGAAGGCATTCCTCCACGCCCACGCCATGCCTCGCTGCGAGCCGGACTTGGCTGCGGACTCAACGCGGTCTTCTAGGTGTTTCATGCGATCCTGCTCAGAGGCTGCCATAGATCTCCTCCAAGCGTTTCGTGAATCTGAAACTGAACGCTGAGATGATCAGCAGCAAGAAGAAGATGATCATCGTGAACGCAGAGGCAAGTCCGAACTGGTTCCCTCGACCAGCTGTGGAAGCGAGCTTGAACGTGAAACTGATGAGAATGTCGGTGTGGCCGACAGCGACCTCGGCACCAGCTACCGGAGGCCCGCCGTTTGTCAGCAGGAAGATGAGGTTGAAGTTGTTGAAGTTGAAAGCGAAGGATCCGATGAGGAGCGGGGCGAGCGAAACCATCAGGAGCGGGAATGTGATCCTCCAGAACGCTCGCCGGCTGGAGGCGCCGTCCGTGGCTGCCGCTTCGAGGACGTCGCCTGGGATTGACTGGAGGGCGCCCGTCGCCAGCAGGAACATGTAGGGGAACCCGAGCCAGAGATTGACAGCGAGAATCGTGACCTTTGCCCATGTCGGATTGGTTATCCAAGCGATCGGATCCATGCCGAAGAGGTCGTAGAGCGGTTGGAGCAGGCGGTTGATCGTTCCGAAGTTGGCGTTGAACAGACCCCGCCATATGAGGATCGACAGGAACGCCGGGATAGCGTACGGAATGATGTAGATCGACCGATAGAAACGGACGCCCTTCATGCGATGGTGGTGCAGGGTGACGGCGAGCATGAGGCCGAGGGCGAAGGTCATGGCGACGCTCAAGAAGGCGAAGACGAAGTTCCAGATGAAGACCTGGATGAACGGACCGCGTATCTGATCATTCGTGAACGCGGTCTTGTAGTTCTCGAAGCCGACGTACACGACCCAACCGGGGACGAGTGTCTCCCCGTCGTCGCATACGAAGTTGCCCTTGTCGTCGACGGTCTCGCCGGGTCGACATTCACGCCCACTCGAGGTATCGAGCAGTGTGTCGGCTGCCTCGTCGTAGATGTATCGCTGGCTGGCAAGCACGACGCGACCTTGAGAGAGGCCCAGGATGACGATCTCGCCCTTGTCGCTGTCGATGACCATGTTCGCAAAATCGACTCTCGTCGAGAGTGCGAAGAGTTCGCGCTGGGTCAGCAGGCGGTAGTCCTCGAAGGTTTCAGGGGGAACGGTGTCGCTCGAACCGAAACTGCCCTCCGCCCCGATGGCGTCCTCGAGCGGCTCCTCCGAGCGTGATCTCGCCTCTCCAAAGATGTACTCGCCTTCGTCGTTGACGAGCAGCATCCGGTACTCGTCTGCACCGTCCGTGTAGACGTAGAGGTCGAACAATTCGCCCTGGTCGTCAGGATCGACATAGATCTTCGACTCCCAGAACTCGATTGTCTGTTCCTTGGTCTGGATGTTGCCGGTGCGCCAGTTCGTCAGGGACACCCACGAGGAGAAGATGATCGGCACGACGACGAAGATCGCCATCATTATCAGGCCAGGGGTGATCCAGCGGAGCGCTTCGGTTCGCGGCCAGAGATAGACCCAGTTGATGAAGAGCGAGCCGATGACCAAGCCGATCAGCATCAGCGTCGATCCTTCGGTGTACAGGATCAGCGCCGAGAAGATGACAATCGAGTCAAAAAGCGCAAGGGCTGCCAGTCGGATCAGGAAGCCTTTGCTCCAGTTGTTGAGTGATCCCGCCACTGGTCCTCGAGGTGTTGCCGTGAGCCGATATTAGGCAGTGGTGCGTGACCATGCGCTCCAGCATCTGGAGCCTGAAAGGGGAGAGGGGAGAGCTTGCGCTCTCCCCTCTCAGAAGGTCACGTATGTGACAGTGGATCAGCCAGCTTCGATGGCTGCAACGACCTGCTCTTGAGCGTTCGTTGCTGTATCGGCAGCAGTGCTTTCACCGTTCCTCAGAAGGAGGAAGTTGTCTCCAACGGGGCCCCAAACAGCGCCCATCTCAGGGATGTTCGGCATGAAGGTGCCGTCAGCTGCGGATGCGGCGAACGTGGCCGCAACAGGGTTGTCCGAGATCGAATCGAGGACGGACAGGAAGGCCGTACCACGAGGATCAGCGTTGAACAGGGCGAGCATCGTGTCATCCGTTGCGACGAAGTTCAGGAGGAACTCCTGAGCGATCGCTGCATTGTTGGCGTAGGCGCTCATGTAGAAGCCCTGGATACCAACGTGCGGACGCATCGGGTTGCCCTCGACGGTCGGGAACTTCGCGACGGACCAGTTTGGTGCCGCAATGTTCTGCTCAGGATCGTCAAGAGCACCAAGCTCCCAAGGACCGGTCATCCAGAATGCAGCTTCGCCGTTGACGAAGGCGTTCTTGGCATCGCCATAGTTCATCGAAGGCACGTAGCCGTCGGTGACTAGCGACTCGAGCAGCTCAATACCCTGAACCGTCTCAGGTGAATCGAGGAGCACGTCGGAGCCGTCGAATCCAGCATCGCTGAGTCCGAAGATGTGACCGCCGTAGGCGGTGATGAACGGCTGGTGGTGGTAGGCATCGCCGCCGTCGTTTCCGCCGGGAACTGCGAGACAGGTGATGCCCGAATCGAGGGCGTCACATGCTGTCTTCAGATCTTCCATCGTCTCGGGTGCCCCTTCGACGAGGTCCGGGTTGTAGTACATGGCCATTGCTTCGGTGACGAAGGGCATGCCCATCTGCTCGCCATCCCACACCATTGCGGTGAGAGCGTTCGGCAGGAAGTCGCCTTCACGGCCACCGAGATCGATCGGAGCGATGACACCATTGCTGGCGAGCTCGCCGATCCAGTCGTGTGCGCCAGCGAAGAGGTCGGGACCTTCTCCGGCGGGTGCGTTCAGGATGACATCATCCTTGAGCGTGCCGCGATCGACGATCTCAACGATGAGCTCGACGCCCGTTGCCTCGGTGAAGGCGGCGCCGACAGCTGCGATTGCTTCGGACTGGTTGGCATCTGCCCAAACGACGAGCGGCGGAAGCGGCTCGGTCGTTGTGGTATCGGCAACCGTGGTCGTGGTTGCTTCTGTTGTTGTTGTGTCTGCTGCCGTGGTTGTCGTGTCTCCGCTCTCTCCTCCGCCGCAAGCTGCAGCGAGAAGTGCGAAAGCGATGACTACCGCGGTCCACAGGGTGTACCGACGCTTCATGGTGTCGGGTCCTCCTATATCAGGATGTACGTGGTTGACCGCCCAGGGAGGGCGATGGCTTCAGTGTAACCGCGTTCTTGCAATCTTGCAAGAAGTTGCGAAAGATTTGCAATAAGGCTGCAAACGGTGCATCCTATGGGTATGGCCATGCGACCCAGACTTTCAGAGATAGCTGAACTCGCCTCCGTGAGCGAGGCGACGGTCAGCCGCGTGCTCAATGCGAGACCGGGCGTTGCGAACGACACTCGCAAGCGAGTTCTCGATGTGCTGGCCGATCTCGGATATGCGGATGTGCATCGACGGGCCACGGGAACTGGAGCCATCGGCATCGTCACCCCGGAGTTGTCGAACCCGATCTTCCCGCATCTCGCGCAACAGATGGAATCTGTCTTTGCGCACCACGGGTACATATCGCTCGTGTGTTCGTCAACGAGCGAGACGGTCCACGAACAGGACTTCCTCGACTTCCTCGTCGCTCATGGTGCGTCGGGTGTCGTTGTGATCAATGGGCGGTATGCACTCCCCGATGTCGGGTACGAGCCATACCTCGCACTCCGTGCGAAGGGGATCCCGGTTGTCCTCGTCAACGGATTCGCGGACGAACCGCCACTGCCGTCTGTTGCCATCAACGTCGTCGAGGCTTCGTCCCATGCGGTCCACTACCTGGGCTCACTCGGGCACCAGCGCATCGGCTTGCTCGCTGGCCCGCACCGCTACCCGACGGCGAGGGATCTCGTCGGTGGCTATCGGAAGGCGCTCGATGACTTGGGCATCGAGTTCGATGAATCCCTGATCTCAGAAACGCCGTGGACACTCGAGGGTGGTCAGGCAGGGGCCGCACAGCTTCTTGAACAAGGTGTCACGGGCATCGTCTGTGGCAACGATCTCATGGCAATGGGTGTCGTGACCGCCGCACGAACCTGGGGTGTCTCGGTCCCCGATGATCTGTCCGTCATCGGCTTTGACGGGTCCCCGATGGCCAGCTACATCGATCCACCGCTCACCACATTGCGGCAACCCGCAGCTGCGATGGCTGCAGCGGTTGCTTCGGAGCTGGTTGGAGACCAACGCTCCCAGACCGGTCATCACACGCAGCTGTTCCGCGCTGAGCTCGTGATCGGTAGAAGCACGGGCCGGCCTCCAACGAGCTGACGCTCGTCGACAACCGACATCCGA
>JBDLJV010000113.1:0-7328 GCA_039714175.1 Actinomycetota bacterium | reverse complement strand
GAACACCGCCCTGCCGACCACCACGGTTGGAACGCATCAGCAGGCGTTCGGTGTGCAGGAGTGGGGACTGCTTGGTGGTATCGCCCTGATCTGGGGATCGTCATTCGTCTTCATGGCGATCGGACTTGATGCCTTCAACCCGGGCGTCATCACGCTTGCACGCATCGGCTTGGGAACAGCGGCCCTTGCGCTCATCCCAAGGGCACGCACCGGTATTGACCGCGGCGACCGTGCGAGGGTGTTCTCTCTCGGGATCATCTGGATCGCTATCCCACTACTCATATTCCCGATCGCCCAGCAGTGGATCGACTCGGCCGTCGCCGGGATGCTCAATGGAGCGGTCCCTATCACGTCGGCCATGTTCGCCACGTTGTTCCTGCGGAGACTCCCCGGATGGCGCCAGTTGCTCGGAATCGCAATCGGATTCGTCGGGATCGTTGCGATCTCGGCTCCAGAGCTCGCCGATTCGTCGGCCACAGCGTTGGGCGCAGGCCTCGTCATCCTGGCGGTTGTCCTCTACGGATTGTCAACCAACCTCGCCGTTCCACTGCAACAGAAGTACGGGGCGCTCCCCGTGCTGCTGCAGGCACAACTCGCTGCTTTGGTGATCGTGGTTCCCGTCGGCATCGTGCAGATACCGGGATCGACATGGGCGTGGCCTTCTGCACTCGCGATGGTTCCCCTCGGTGTGCTGGGCACAGGCCTCGCCTTCGTTCTCATGGCAACCCTTGTCGGTCGAGTGGGTGGTCCCCGTGGTTCGATCGCCATCTACTTCGTGCCGGTCGTAGCAATTGTCCTCGGCATCGTTGTTCGGGGTGATGTCGTCGAACCGATTGCGATAGCGGGTGCCGTTCTCGTCCTGATCGGTGCGTGGATAGCATCACGTCGAGAAACGTGAGCTACAGCGCCAGGACTCCCTGCACTTCCCGGATGAGGTTCAGGCGCATCTGCGTGACCTCTGACGTTCCGTCGAGCAGTCGCTCTGTCTCGGTGAGCATCTCGGCGAGGCTGACAATCGAAACCTGAGGATCCTGCGTGACAACACCGATGTTGGACTGCCACGCAGCCATGACATCTGTGGATCCTTCGGCAAGAGCGGTGAGGGCTCCGAGTGCGAGGCGACCGGCAATCATCCGATCGTGGAACGACGGGTGCCCTCCCCGGACGAGATGACCGAGAACGATCGCTCGCACCGTGACGTTGTCGAGGTCTTCCACCCGGTTCTGGAGCTGATCCGCCAGGAGCAGCGTTGGCGTCGGAACACCTTCTGCCTTGATGATCAGTACACGACGCTTGCCCCGGTCCGTCGAGAAGCTGTGTCGCAGAAGCTGTTCGAGCTCATCGAGGATCTCCTCGGGATCACGCGGCTGTTCGGGCAGCAGCACAGCATCAGCCGTTGCGGCGACCGCTGACGTCATCGCGAGATAGCCGGACTCGCGCCCCATCACCTCCAACACGAAGGCCCGATGATGAGAGCGAGCCGTGTCAGAGACGCGGTCGCACGCTTCGATGATCGTGTTGAGAGCGGTGTCGACGCCTATAGCGTCGGTCGACCCGCCGATATCGTTGTCAATAGAAGCCGGAATCCCGACGATGGGGATATTGCATTCACCTGCGAGCAGATGTGCTCCGGTGAGCGAGCCGTTGCCTCCGACGACGATCAGGGCATCGATACCTGCCCTGCTCATGCTGTCGCATGCCTCGCCACGTCCAGCAGCATCCCGGAATCGGACGCTTCGAGACGAGCCGAGGAATGTACCGCCGGTCCCGGCGAGCCAATCGAGTCCGGTAACCGGAGCGATGCCAGCGTCGTCCATCTCGCGCGTCAGGTCCTGCAGGCGGCCATCGATGAGACCGTCGTAGCCGCCCTCGATTCCTGTGACATGGATTCCGCGTGACGCTGCAAGCTTGATGATCGCCCAGACAGCAGCGTTCATGCCTGGCGCATCACCACCGGAGGTGAGAACGGCGATCCTTCGCATCGAGGTCATGGAGCGAGTGTATCGAATGCACTTCGACCGCGACGTGTCAGCGAAGGAGCTTCGATCGGCCGGCTCGGTTCGGGGCGCCGCCTAGCATCGCGCATAGAGCAGGCACGCTCACACGTTGTGGAGGATGGCCGATGGGCAGGAAGAAGGAGTTCGGAAGCAAGCTCGGAAGGGTCGCGCTCGCCATGGCCCACCGATTCAATCCGGTCACAGGTGATCCTGCCGCCCCACTGAAGACGGCAGCGCTCTTCGATGCCTTCGGACCCTCGCTCATGCCGAGGGAGTCAATGCACCAGGGCATGGCTGCAGGCATCTCGCTCCTTGCTGCGAATGTCGTCGGTCGCGGCATCGAAGCAGCGATACGCAGTGTCGTGCCCGATGAGTCCGCGTACCTGACACGCATGACTGCTCGTGCGTTGGTCACTGGTGCCGGATACGGATTGACTCAGATCCCACAGACTCCTGACGAGCACACCTCAATCGCATCTGCCAGAACAGTTGGTCGCCTGGCAATGGCGGGCGGCGTTGGGGGTATGGCATACCAGTCCGGGATAGAACTGCGCGACCGGTTCCCTGCAGCGGGCCCCCTGCGACCGATCCTTGTCGGTGCCAGCGGATTCGGAGGAGCACTCGTGTACTCGAGCAAGCTGCTCGAGGAGCGGCAAGCCGTAATCAAGCGTTGGTCCGAGGATGACAAGCCTGCTCGCCTTGCCGCCTCAGTGGCCATCGGACTCGCCGTGTCGAATGTTGGAAGGGCGATAGGGCGCGGCTTTCTGGAGACACGAGATATGTCGACGGAGTACTTCGGTGACGACCCGACGAAGCGGTTCGTCGGTCGGGCGATCAATGCTGCACTGTGGACGGGTGGTGCGATTGCCCTCTACAGCGCGGGTGTCGGGTACATCGCCAAGGCGAACGAGCGCGTCGAGCCGGCCTACAGCCGACCGCCGACCAATGAGTTCGTTTCCGGGGGTCCGGGTTCTGTTTCTCCATTTGACGAGCTGGGTCTTCAGGGGCGACGGTACGTGACGGATGCCATGACGCCCGAGTTGATCGACGAGACACTCGGGGAGGAGGGAGCAATTCACCCGATCCGTGCATATGTCGGCTACAACAGTGAACCGATCTACTCCACGGGTAGAAGCGAGATGGCACTCAAGGAACTCGAGGCCTTGGGGGCATTCGATCGGAAGTATCTGCTGCTATTCGCAC
Organism: Actinomycetota bacterium; assembly: GCA_039714175.1. Classification (GTDB taxonomy): domain Bacteria; phylum Actinomycetota; class Acidimicrobiia; order Spongiisociales; family UBA5794; genus B3-G11. The sequence goes on along the minus strand of JBDLJV010000113.1, from coordinate 4,128 downwards.
CCACCGGCACAGGGTGGGTCGACCAGACCATGATCGAGAGCGCCGAGATCCTTTCGCGGGGCGATATAGCGACCTGCTGTATCCAGTACGGTCGGTCGCCGAGCTTCCTCGCTGTCCAGAAGGTCGCCCTCGGTAGACAACAGTTCCGTCAGTTGCTGTGGGGCGTCAAGCAACGACTCACTGAACGTCCGGAGGACAAGCGCCCCACCGTGCTCGTGTTCGGAGAGAGCCTCGGAGCCTGGTCATCTTCAGATGTGGTGATGAAGCAGGGAATCGAGGGATTCGACGACTACGGCATCGATCGGGCGCTGTGGTTCGGCCTTCCGGGCCTCGCCAAGTGGTCAAAGAACGGCATGCGCGAAGGATCCAACGAACTGGTTCCGGAGGGTACGGTCGGATTGTTCGATCGGATCGAGGAGCTTCACGCACTCCCAGCCGAAGAGCGTGAGCGAATGCGCGCCGTGATCCTCGACCACGACAACGATCCGATAGCGCGCATCTCTCCGAGGCTTGCTGTCAAGCAACCCGAGTGGCTCGATCCCGGGCACGAGGGCCGGAACGTGCCGTCTTCGATGAAGTGGATCCCTCTGCTCACCTTCATCCAGGTCGGTATCGATGCGATGAATGCGATGAAGGTCATCCCGGGTGAGTTCAAGTCGTTCGGCCACGACTATCGGGGTGACACGGCTCGATTCGTCCAGGCTGCGTATCACCTCGACTCGGTCTCCGACGAACAGATGGAGACAATCGATCGAACCCTGAAGCAGCTCGAACTTGAGCGTGGCGAGAGGATCAAGCGCGCCAAGGAGATCGCCGCTGAAATGACGGAACCCGTACCGAAGCGCACCGCCGGACCTCGATGGCTCAGGGACCGCGGCCCCGGCACCATGGAGAAGACACCGGGAGATGCTGACGGGGACTATCAGTGAAGGCAGAGAACAGAGAACAAGGAACAGAGAACAGAGAGCTGATCGCCTCATGACCAATGCGAAGTTTGACGTGGCGCTTGAGGCGCTTGCGGCCGAAGCCGGTGTGGTTCCGGATTGGATCGATACCTGGAACAATCCGCAGAGAGTCACTGACGATGACCTCGTGGCCGTCCTGACGGCGCTGACAGGGAACCAACTTGACACAGAACATCAGATCGTCGAGACGACGGCTCAGCTCGCAGCCGAGCGTCCGCCGATCGAACCGGTGATCGTTGCGTGGGACGGCATCATGCCGGCCGTCACCGCAGAGTTCGCTGTTACGGAAGCCGTGATTGTCCTCGAGGATGGGCGAGAAATCCCTGCCATTGTTGAAGATGGCAACCTCTCGACGGAGTCCACGCTTCCCGTCGGCTATCACAAGCTGGTCGTCAACGGCGGCACGCACACATCACACCTCTTTGCGGCACCGACACTTGCCTATCCGGCTCCGTCTCGAGCGCTCGGCCTGATCTCTCCCATGTACTCACTGCGCAGATCGACAACCGATTCCGGTGTCGGGTCCATCGGTGACTTCTCGGCACTCGCAGATGTGTGCCAGGGCACCGGCATCGAGGTTGTCGGAACGCTTCCTCTCCTCGCAGCATTCGACGATGAACCCTCACCGTATGCGCCAGCTTCGAGAAGAGCCTGGAACGAAGTGTTCGTCGACTTCTCAGCGGTTCCCGGCTGGTCCGGCGAAGGCCCGATCGCCGAGGAGCGATCCATCTGGGTTGACTACGAGATATCAGGCAGGGCTATTCGCGCCGAGCTTGCGAAATACTCGGATCATGTCTCGCAGACTCCTCAGCTTCGTGCCCAGGTCGAGGCATTCCTCAAGCGGGAACCGGAGATGCAACGGTATGCCGAGTTCCGAGCCCACGCCGATCGTCTCACACGGAACTGGCGCGCATGGCCCGACTCAGCGGATGCGGATCCGGAACGAGTCGCATATCACGAGACCGTCCAGTGGCTGATGAACAAACAGCTCTCAGAGCTCTCCGGGAGGCTCCGAGACCGTGGTCAGTACCTGTATCCGGATCTTCCGATAGGGTGCCATCCCGACGGATTCGATGTTTGGGACACGCCGGACCTCTTCGCTCCAGCGAGTCTCGGAGCACCCCCGGACACATTGTTCGTCGGCGGTCAGGACTGGGGTCTTCCCGCCTCGATCCCGTGGAAGGCACGTGAGGATGGACACGCCAACTTCCGAAAGGCGATTCAGCGCCAGCTCTCCGTGGCAGGCATCCTCCGAATCGATCACGTGATGGGGATCCACAGGGGCTGGTGGGTTCCGCATGGAGCTGGAGCCACCCAGGGCGCCTACGTGATGCAGTCCTCAGATGAGATGTTCGCGATCATCTGCATCGAGTCCGTACGGGCAAGTGCGAGCGTCGTTGGGGAGAACCTCGGGACGGTCCCGCCGGAGATACGGGAGGGGCTTGCGAAGCACCGCCTTGCCGGCATGGCAATGGCAGTGGGAGACGGCGGTGTGTCGGAACCCGAGCCCACCGATCTTCTGGCGCTTTCGAGCCACGACACGCCCGCGTTCTCAGCGTGGTGGAAGGCGAGCGACGTCGAAGACCTCCAGGATCTCGGCGTATTCGATGAGGATCGGGCGAACCAGGAGCAGGAAGCGCGGGAGTGGAGCCTCCAACAGCTCAAGGAGCGATTCGGGACCGAGTCCGTCATCGATACGCGTGATGCGATCATGCAGTGGATGGCAGGAACGGGGGCCGCTGTGACGCTCTACAACCTTGACGACCTCCTCATGGAGGAGCGTAGACAGAACGTGCCCGGCACCCACTGGGAACGTCCGAACTGGCGTCTCCGTCACGACCAAGCTGTCGACGAACTGGCCAGCGATGACGAGTTCACCGGTTTCCTGCGTCGTCTCAGCGACATCAGGCACGAGGCCGGTAGTCGGTAGTCGGCTACCGGCAGTCCGCGACCGTGAACCGGAAACCGTTCCTTCCTCCGCACGCCGGTATCATTCCTTCCACCCCAATTCCTAGGACTTCATCGTGACAAATCTGATGACGCGCTCCGCGCTTGAAGCTGATCTCATTGCCATTGCGAGCAACTACGCGTGGACGTGGGACACACAAACACAGGCGTTGTTCTCTCTCCTGCCCGAGTGGACCGCCAACTTGCATCCCAAGCAGCGGATACAGGCACTCACCGACGCAGACTACGACCGATACCTCGCCGATGATGAGCTCATCTCCTCCGTCAAGCAGGCTCTGACTCGGGTCCCGCATCCGGTAGCCGAGCCCACTGCGGAGATCGCCTACTTCTCCCCTGAATTCGGCGTTTCAGAGCTTCTTCCGCAGTATTCGGGTGGGCTTGGAATCCTTGCCGGAGATCACCTGAAGGCCGCGAGCGACCTTGAGCTTCCGCTGGTTGCGGTTGGGCTCTTCTACCGCGACGGGTATTTCCACCAGTCGGTCGTTGGGGGGAACCAGCGTGAACACTACGAGCGACACGATCCCAGATCGCTCGGACTTGAGCAGATGCCCGTGATCGTGGACATCACCATGGACGACCGCGTCGTCAAGGCGCGCGTGTGGAGGGCTGACATCGGTCGCACGAAGCTCTATCTGCTTGATACGGATCTCGATCTCAATGATGAAGAAGGCAAACGTGTTTCGGACCGCCTCTACAGCGGCGACCGTGAGCACCGAATGCGACAGGAGCTCCTGATGGGTGTAGGCGGGGTGCGAGCACTCCGAGCCCTCGGATACAACCCATCGGTATTCCATCTCAACGAAGGACACGCCGGGTTCCTGGCACTCGAGCTCATCGCCGATGAGATCAACAAGGGACTCAACCTCGGCCAAGCCGTTGAAGCTGTGCGTCCCCAGATCGTCTTCACGACCCACACACCTGTTCCTGCGGGCATCGACCGCTTCCCTCGTGAGTTGATGGAGCGGTACCTGGGTGTCTGGTCCGAGCGGTACGGCGTCACGACCGATGATCTCTGCTCGCTTGCCCACATGCCGGGAGAAGATGACACGTTCAACATGGCGGCCTTCTGCCTCAACGTGGCGAGTCGCTCCAACGGCGTGGCGAAGCTGCATGGCGAAGTGAGCAGGAGGATGTTCGCCGGCGTACGCGGTGGACCGGAGATCACTTCTGTCACCAACGGAGTGCATGCCAAGAC
>JBDLJV010000112.1:0-7369 GCA_039714175.1 Actinomycetota bacterium | reverse complement strand
CAGAACGCGAGAGGAGGGCGGACCCAAGCCGCCCTCCTCCCTGCTCACAGGTTGTCTGCGCTATCAGCCAGCGCAGGCCTGCGTGAAGTCGTGGGCCTCGGCCGTGGGACCTACGAAGAAGTCCTGAACGATCGCGATACCCGTCGGTGCGGTCACATCAACGCCACCCATGATGGATGTACGTGGGAACTCGGTGTTCGGATCACCACCGAAGCTACGAGCAGGCATCATGCCCTCGTAGTCGACATCGGTCAGCGCCCGTGCGGCCGCCGCAATACCGGCCTTGGTCAGGTCACCAGCCTCGTACGCCTGATCGAGAGCAGCCTTGAGGGCGTACTGGGACGCCCAACCGAAGACGAAGAAGTCGTTCGGGGCTTCGACGCCTGCGGCTGCAAGCGTGGCTTCCATCTTGGCGTGTCCCGGTGTATCGGTTCCCCATGGGCCGAGATACATCGACTGGAAGTAGATGCCCGCCTCGAAGGCCGGAGCGGCCGGCGAGGAGAGGAGTCCAACGTTCCAGCTCGGACCGGCACCGATGAAGATGTTCGTTGCACCCTTTGATGCAGCGCCACCGACGATCGCAGCGGTCTCTGATGGACCGGTGACGAGGTAGACCACGTCAACGGGATTCGCGAGCACCTGACCGACAGCCTCGGCCTGGGTCGGGTCGCCACCTGCGGATACCGGAATGACCGGAGCCTCCCAAGCAACTTCGAGACCATTGGCCTCTGCAGCCAGCTTGACACCGGCGGCATAGTCCTGGCCGTAGTCATTCGGGATCGCGAGGATTCCGACCTTCGTCGGTGCAGCACGGCCAGCTGCCGGAAGTGCACCCATCGACCAGTCAACAGCGTTCATGGCTTCGAAGCAGTAGTTCGTGCCGAACTCGAGGACAAGACCGTTGTCCGACTCGGGGAAGGCCCAACCGGACCACCACGTCATCGGGGAAGCAACAGTGTCGTCACGCGTCCAGTCATCGAGCGCCGCAAGGGACTGCGACGTGCCGATTGCCTGTGCAACTGCGGCGATCTCGCCTGCGATGTCGTTGTACTTCTGTACGAAGACCTCAGGCTTGTACTCCGTGTCCTTCGTGAGGTCGTCCGGAAGTGCAACGTCGTACGCTCCACCGATTCCGCCAGCTGCGTTCGCTGCCGCCCAGAAGGCCCGCTGTGCCCCTGTCAAGGCAGGCGATGCAGCCTGGAAGGGACCTGATTCATCCGTCAGAACTCCCAGATAGATGCACCCGCGATCCGGGTTGCCTTCAGGGCAGGGCTCTGCAGTGACGCCAACATCGAAGAGAACTTCGTCGCCGCCTGTGTCGGCCACTGTGGTCGTCGTATCAGACTGTGCCGCAGTGGTCGTCGTGGCATCTGCTGCCGTCGTCGTTGTGTCAACGGACTCGGTGTTGCTGCAAGCTGCGGCTACAAGAGCCAGAACTGCAAGAAGCATCCCGATCCGGACCCATTTCTTGCTCACTATGTTGTCTCCTTTATCGCTGTGACACCGAGACGCGTTCGCGCCGTCACGAGTGCCCTTTCTGTCAGTACGAGAATGGGAAGGCCTTCCAGTAGTTTCGGATGCGGATCCACACGCCGTAGAGGCCAAGGGGTTCAAGGATCAGGAAGCCGATGATCAACACACCGAAGAGGATCCTCTCGAGTTGTGATGAACTCAACGGCGGCTCCCCGCTACCGCCTTCGGCGAGAGGGATCCAGTCGATGATGACGCCGAGAAGAGCGTCGAGACCCGTGAGCTCGATCAGCTTCGGTAGCAGCGTGATGAAGATCGCACCCATGATCGATCCGGCAATGGAGGCAAGTCCGCCGATCACAACCATCGCGATGTACGCGATGGAAAGCAACAGGTTGAAGCTCGAAGGCTCGATGAACCCTGTCACCGTGTACAGGAGCGCACCCGTGATGCCTGCGTAGAACGACGAGATCGCAAAGGCAAGCGTCTTGTACCGGGTCTGATCGACACCCATGAGTTCGGCGGCAACGCCGCGGTCGCGGATCGCAGCGAACGCTCGACCGTCCTTTGAGCGGACGAGATTCTTCGCAAGGACTGCCATCACGATGAGGAACACGAGCATCAACCAGTAGATCTGCTGCTCTCTCGCGATCGCGAATCCGAAGATCTCCGAATCAAGATCGAACCGGTACCCGAGGACCCTCAATTGAGCTGCCTCACGGCCAAGGCCCATACCACCGGTCAGCTGGTCCCAGTTCCTGAAGACATGCTCACCCACGAACACCAGTCCGAGCGTGACAAGGGCGAGGTACAGGCCCTCAAGGCGGAATGCGAGCGGAGCAACGATGACACCTGCCAGCATCGCGACGAGTCCGGCAGCAGGAATCCAGATGAGCATGCCGAGGTCAAATCCGATCAGATCGATGCTGCCGTCGGCTGCGTGCACGGCTGGACTGCCGAGCGCTGTGGCTGTGTAGGCACCGACGCCGATGAAGAAGGCGTGACCCAGTGACACCTGACCGGCGAAGCCGGTGATGAGGTTGAGCCCGATTGCCCCGATCGCTGCGACAAACGCCGTCGCGAACAGGATCAGCCAGCTCCTGCCGTCGACGAGCGTGCCGAGGTACAGCGGGAGGATGACGGCTGCCAGGATCAGCACACCGAACCACACCCGTTGGGTTGTCGTCGGCAACATGGCACTGTCGTGCCGGTAGCTGGTGAATCGGGTGATGCGACTCATACTCGCTCCACCTCCTCAGTACCGAAGATGCCGTACGGCCGGACAAGCAGGACGATGACCATCACGAGATACGGGACCACTTGGGAGAAGTTGTCCCCGAGCCACGGGAGGTATTGCGCCTGGTACGTGGAAGTGAACGACTCGGAGAGGCCGATGATCAGCGCACCGAGGATCGCTCCACCGATGGAGTCAAGACCTCCGACAACAACGACGGGAAGCGCCTTGAGCGCAACGATGTAGCTCGACTGCGACAACCCTGTGAATGAGGTGGCTGCGAGAACTCCGGCGATTCCGGCGAGGGCGCCACCGATTATCCAAGCGAGAGAGAACACACGCCCGACGTTGACTCCCTGTGCCAAGGCAACTTCCTGGTCGAACGATGAACCGCGCATTGCCAGACCCCACCGCGACTTGTTGAAGAAGATCACGAGTCCGCCCACCGCCACTGCAGCAGTCAGAACGATTGCGAACACCCGGGGTTCGATGATGATGCCTCCGATGCCGTCGAGATCGCCCCAACGGATCGGCGTATCACCCCAGGGCAGCTTCGGGGCGCCGAATCCGGATGTGATCGGTGTGCCGATCGCCCGGACGTTGACACCTATGAGGTCACCTGCGACAACGCGCAGTGCGATGTCAAGACCGATGGTCAGGATCGCCGTGGCGAACACGGGCTTGCCGACCATGGGACGAAGCACCGCCCGTTCGGAGAGGTAGCCGACGAATCCCGACAGGAGAACGGCCGTTCCGACCCCGATCCAGAACCCATACCCGAGCGTGATCGACACGTAGGAGGCGAGATAGGCGCCGATGATGAGCAGAGCCGGTTGAGCGAAGCTCAGCACCTGGGTGGACTTGTAGATGATGACGAAGCCGATGGCGATGAGCACATAGATGCCGGCCAACGAGATTCCCTCGACGATCGTCTGGAGGAACCGGGACGTCTCAGGGGCAAGGGCGGCCAGCGGCAAGAGGAGCTCGGGTGCGTGGGCAGTCATCGGTAGAGAGCCTCGATCTGGTCTGCGAACTGCTCCGCAATGACAGACCGCTTGATCTTCATCGTTGCCGTGAGCTCGCCGTCCTCGTGGTCGAGTTCCTTGGTGATGATGTCGAACTTCTTGATCTGCTCGACGTTGGCGAGCTCCTCGTTCGATTCCGTTATGACACGCTGGAGAAGCTCTCTCACCTCTGGCTTCTCTGAGAGGTCCCGATAGGTCGTATGTGCAAGGCGTTTCCGCTGGGCCCACTCGCTCACCGCATCGAAGTCGATAGCCAACAGCGCCGTCACGAACTTGCGCTTGTCGCCGATGACGACGGCTTCACCGACGTACGGTGACATCTTGACGAGATTCTCGATCTCGGACGGTGAGATGTTCTTGCCGCCGGCGGTGATAATGATGTCCTTGAGGCGATCGACGATCTTGAGGTTCGGCCCGTCCCATTCACCAACATCGCCGGAGTGTTGCCACCCATCCGAATCGATCGCTTCGGCTGTGTCCTCGGGAAGATTCCAGTAGCCGACGAACACCCCTGGATGGCGCACGAGGATCTCGTTTGTCTTGTCGTCGAGGCGAATCTCGACCCCTTCGTAGGCCTCGCCAACGGATCCGAGCACGACACGGCCGGGACGGTTGGTTGTCGAGATCGCAGCGTTCTCGGTCATACCGTATGCCTCGTAGATCGGCACACCCAGACCCATGAAGAACTCGATGATCTCCGGGGCGATGGGGGCAGCCGCAGTGATGCCATGACGGCAGCGTGCGAGTCCGAGACGCTCCTTGAGCGCACGGAACAGCAGGAGGTTCCCGAAGAAGTACTTGATCCGCATCCCGATGGTCCACGAGCCACCGTTGTCTGCAAGTTGCCGACCGAGTCCGGCGGCGACCTTCATCCAGAGCGAGTAGTTCACCTTCTTGAGGCGCGATGCTGACGCCATGCGGATGAGCACCGCTGAATGCATCTTCTCCCAGATGCGAGGGACCGCTTCGAAGATCGTCGGCTGGATCTCACGCATATCCGACGTGAGCGTGTCGAGAGACTCGCCGAAGTTGGTGACGGTCCCCGCTGCAGCGTTCAACCAGTGCCCGAAGGCCTTCTCGTACACATGGCAGAGCGGCAGGTACGAGATCAGGTCATCCTCGGATCCGGGTGCGGGATCGACAAAGCCATCGCCCGAGGCGATGAGCGAGCACGCGTACGAGACATTCTCCACCGAGAGCATCGCGCCCTTCGGTGGCCCGGTCGTGCCGGACGTGTAGATCAGGTAGGTGATGTCGCCGGATTCCGCTGCGGCCATACGATCAGGGAGCGTGCAGGCGTCCGCCGAGCGGCACTCCATGCCGATCTCGACCAGGTCGTCCCATGACATCAGGAGATCGTCATGGTACCGATTCGCCCCTCGAGGCTCGATGTAGATGATCCGCTCAAGGTCAGGCAGGCTGTCCTTCACCTGGAGAGCCTTGTCGAGCTGCTCCTGGTCTTCGGCGATCAGGATCTTGGCTCCGCTGTCCGAGAGGAGGTACTCGACTTCGGAGGCCGGGTTCGTCGGGTACAGGCCCACACATGTGGCCCGGATCGCCGAGCAGGCAGCGTCAGCAACGATCCACTCGGGACGATTCTCAGAGTGGATGGCGACACGATCGCCGGGTTCGACGCCGAGCCCGATCAATCCGTTCGCCACTGTCTCCACCTGCTGCCAATACGTTGCCCAGTCGGTCTCCTTCCAGATACCGAGGGTCTTCTCGCGATACGCCACCGTCTCAGGTGTTGCTCCGGCCCGATGCTGGATCATGGTTCCAATGGTTTCGGCGCCCTCGATCTGGCGGAACTCAGCAGTCGTCATCGGGCTCCCCCCTGATCCGTCTCCACAACAGCATGCGGCTTGCCGAGGTAGGCGTTGATGACGTCTTCGTTCTCCTGGATCTCGCCGGGTGTCCCGAGCGCGATCGGCTTTCCGAAGTCGATAGCGAGCACAGAGTCAGCAAGGTCCATGACCATGCGCATGTCGTGCTCGACCAGGATCATCCCGATCCCGAGCTCTCGCTTGATGTCCATGATGAATCGGGCCATGTCCTCGGTCTCCTCCGAGTTCATGCCGGCGGCAGGTTCGTCGAGAAGAAGGAGCTTCGGAGACATCACGAGTGCCCGACCGAGTTCGATCCTCTTCTGAACTCCGTAGGGCAACATCGCGACGTACGACTTGCGCACGCTCTCGAGTTCGAGGAACTGGATGATCGCTTCAACGACCTCACGGTTCGCAGACTCGCTGCGTTCGGCCTTCCCGAACCTGACCATTGCGTTGAGCGGCCCGTAGTCGAGGGACAGGTGCCGGCCAAGCATGAGGTTGTCAAGCACGGTCATGTTGGGAAACAGTTCGATGTTCTGGAAGGTCCGTGCCATCCCCATCGACGCGATCCGCCACGGCTTGGAGCCAAGGATCTCGTCTCCGAGGAACTTGACCGATCCCTGCTGCGGACGGTAGACGCCCGACAGGATGTTGAAGATCGAGGTCTTCCCTGCACCGTTCGGGCCGATGATGGCGAAGAGTTCGTGATTCGAAACCTCGAATGAGACGCCATCGACCGCCTTGACTCCGGCGAAGGCGAGGTGAACGTCATCCACCTCGACGAGCGGACCTGCTCCCATCCAACCCGCGTCGGGAAGCGCCTCGTTGAGAAGTGTCGCCCTCATGACAGCCACCGCTTCTTCCGTCGGTAATGCTTCACATCCCGCAACGACGTTGCACTCTCGTCGTCCTCACCGAGTCCGAGGTAGAACTCCCGAACATCGGCATCCTCGAGAAGCTCCTTCGATGGTTTGTCCATGACGATCTTCCCCGTCTCCATCACATACCCATGGCTGGCGATCGAAAGGGCCATGACCGCGTTCTGTTCGACGAGCAACACACCGGTTCCCTGCGCGTTGATCTCCACGATGAGGTCTCTGATTTGCTCGACGAGAAGGGGCGCAAGACCGAGGCTCGGTTCATCGAGAAGCAGGTAGTTGGGCTCAGACATGAGTGCACGTCCAATGGCGAGCATCGTCTGCTCACCGCCTGAGAGGTACCCCGCTGTCGACTTGCGACGTTTCTCGAGGACGGGGAACAGCCCGAAGGCCCGCTCGAGATTGGCCTCTGCAGTGGAACGCTTGGTGTGCGCTCCGATCATGAGGTTCTCCTCGACCGTCAGCTCGGCGAGAACTCGTCTGCCTTCGAGTACCTGACTGATCCCTGCGTCGACGATGAGTTCGGGAGAGAAGCGTTCGATGTTCTTGCCGTCGAGGGTTACTTCACCCTTGGTGATCTCGCCGTCGTTGATGTCGAGAAGTCCGGTGATGCCACGAAGGAGCGTGGTCTTGCCTGCACCGTTTGCGCCGAGAATGGCGACGATCTCACCGGCGGGAACCTGGAGTGATACCCCACGCAGTACAAGGATCACATCCTTGTACACCACTTCCAAGTTCTTGACAGCGAGCAAGCCCAACTCCGTCCACCTAGTTGCACCCGATACTCCCGGGGGTATGGACTGTAACTGGGAACGATTCTCAGTCGCCAATCGAGCTGCCACGGTGCCCCTTTTCATCCCCAAACCACGAAGTGAGGCACCTTCCCAACAGTCCTCCCCTTGTGGGAGGACAGGCGAGCTTGCGAGCCAGGAGGGG
>JBDLJV010000111.1:0-7405 GCA_039714175.1 Actinomycetota bacterium | reverse complement strand
GGAACCGTTCGCGTGGCGACATCCAGAGACGATCAGCATGTCAAGCTCACCGTCTCAGATGACGGCGCAGGGATCGACTGGGCTTCCGTGAGGGAGAAGGCGATTGCAGAAGGACTTGTTGGTGACGACCCGACTTCTGATGACCTGCGTTCCGTGCTGTACTCGGACGGATTCTCGACGGACCATGAGTCGACGGAGTTCACCGGCACGGGCTCCGGGCTCGGTCGTGTGACGGAGATCGTTGAAGAAGTTTTCGGTTCAATGACGCTCGACTCGACTCCGGGACGAGGAACGACCTTTGCGATCACGATGCCTGCTCACCGTGCTCTCCAACGTGCCCAGATGTTCACAGCAGGAGGCCGCACGTGGGGTATGCCGGAATCAGCTGTCATTGATGTCATCCCGATCACGAAGGTTTCCATCTCCGTTACGGAGAAGGGAACCACGATCGGGTTCCGAGAGTCAAGCGTTCCCTACTCGTCATTCTCAGCGGTCGCAGGACTCGAGATTGAGGGCCTTCCGGCCCAGGTGCTCATTGCCCAGAGTCCAACAGGGCTCATCGCTCTTGCTGTTGATGAAGTGCTTGCCATCCACGAGGTTGTCACGAAGGATCTCGGACCGCTCCTGAGCGGATCCTCGGTGGTGAGTGGCGTTGCTCTCCTGGGCGGGGACGAGACGGTGATGCTGGTCGATGCAGGGCGACTCGCCGACAGGCTGCGGTCGGCGGACGTAATGTCGACGGGCCCTGTCCGCCGGGTCCTCGTAGTCGACGATAGCCAGGGAGTGCGGCAGGTGGTGTCCGGAGTCCTTGCATCGCACGGCTTCTCCACTGCTTCCGCCGGAAGCGTGTCGGAAGCCCTCGCGGCACTCTCGAGAAGTGACGTCGATGCTCTCGTCGTCGACTTCTCGATGCCGAGAGCCGACGGTGTGGCACTTGTTCACATGGTCCGGCAGCGGTACGGCAACATCCCGATCGTGATGCTCTCCGGTGTTGCCTCGGATGAGGACCGGTCTCGCGCTGAGCGAGCTGGAGTCAATGCCTTCTTCGACAAGGCCGACTTCGCACGAGGTGCGCTCGTGGAAACGCTTCGCAAGCTCATTGATGAGGCAGCGGACGCCGAACCCAACGGCGATGCGGGCTCAGTCAAAGCGTCCTAGGAGAGCGAGCTTCGTTCACTCCTCGTAGTACGTACTACGTAGTACGTACTACGTTCCTCGCATGCCTGAATCGCCCCTTCTCAGCGAACTGAATCCGACCCAGCGCGAGGCCGTTGCAGCAACGGAAGGTCCGGTTCTCGTGGTAGCCGGCGCCGGTTCCGGCAAGACGAGGGTCCTCACCTACCGCATTGCCCATCTCGTCCGGGATCTGGGTGTGTCACCGTACGAGATTCTGGCCATCACGTTCACGAACAAGGCGGCTGGCGAGATGAAGGAGCGCGTCGAGCGGCTCGTCGGGCGTGTCGCGTTCAATATGTGGGTATCCACGTTCCACTCGGCATGTGTCAGGATCCTTCGGCAGGAGATCCATCGTTTGGGATACCGGAGCTCGTTCTCCATATACGACGACGCCGATTCGGTGCGCCTTGTGACGATGTGCATCAAGGATCTCGATCTCGATCCCAAGCGGTTCCCTCCGAGACAGATACGGGCTGCGATCTCGAAGGCGAAGAACGAGCTCGTCGACTACGAATCGTTCGCCTCACAGGACTCCGGCTTCTACCACGAGAAGGTCTCAGACATCTACCGGCTGTACCAGCAGCGCCTCGTCGAAGCCTCCGCTGTGGACTTCGACGACATTCTCACACTCACGGTCGAGATCATGCAGGCGTTCCCCGAGGTGCTCGAGAGATGGCAGAACCGGTTCAGCTACGTCATGGTCGACGAGTACCAGGACACGAACCGAGCCCAGTACATGCTCGTGAAGATGCTCGCTGCCAAGCACCAGAACGTGTGTGTAGTGGGTGATTCCGATCAGTCGATCTACGCGTTCCGGGGCGCTGACATGCGAAACATCATGGAGTTCGAGAAGGACTATCCAGACGCTCGCGTGGTCCTCCTCGAGCAGAACTACCGCTCTTCCCAGACCATCCTCGACGCAGCGAATGCAGTGATCTCCAACAACGCCGGGAGACAACCAAAGCGACTGTGGACGGATTCAGGCGCCGGTGAGCATATCGTCATGTTCGAAGCAGAGGACGAGCATGAGGAAGCTGCGTTCATCGCCGAAGAGATCGCTCGGCTCCAGGACTCGGGAGTCAGTCTCGATGGGATAGCGGTGTTCTACCGCACGAACGCGCAGTCCAGGGTCATCGAGGAACTCTTCGTGCGGTTCGGTGTGACGTATCAGGTGGTTGGCGGCCTCAAGTACTACGACCGCAAGGAGGTCAAGGACGCGCTCGCGTACCTCCGGACGATCGTCAATCCCGATGACCAGGTGGCGGTCAAGAGGATCATCAACACCCCGAAGCGAGCGATCGGTGACACGTCGGTGGCTCATGTCGATCGCTTTGCCGAACGCGAGGGCGTCACCTTCATGGACGCACTCCGTCGGGTCGACGAGATCGACGCACTCACTCCTCGCGCCCAGAACGCCATTCGCGAGTTCGTCGCGATCGCTGATCTGGTCTCGGGCAAGGCCATCGGTGGCCCTGAGGCAGCCCTCGAAGCGGTCCTTGACGATTCCGGATACATGGACATGATCCGGTCGGAGCGGTCGATCGAGGCAATGGGGCGGGAGGAGAACCTCAAGGAGCTCCTCAGCGCCGCCGCAGAGTTCGAAGAGACCGGGCCTGCGTCGATGGGGCCCGACGAGTGGAACGAGTTGGACGGCGTTGGCAAGCTTCAGATGTTCCTTGAAGCGATCAGCCTCGTCTCGGATCTCGACGGCGTGGAGGACGCTGAAGCGGTGACCCTGATGACGCTCCACAATGCGAAGGGCCTTGAATACCCGGTCGTGTTCCTCACAGGCCTTGAGGAAGGCATCTTCCCGCACATGCGATCACTGGGTGACCCGAAGGAGCTCGAGGAGGAGCGTCGGCTCTGCTATGTCGGGCTGACCCGCGCCGAGGATCGGTTGTATCTGACGCGGGCATGGACCCGGAACATGTGGGGACAGAACAACTACAACGGAGCGAGCCGGTTCCTAGGCGAGATCCCCGAGCACCTGACGTCGAAGGCGAAACGTCTCAGGCGGAGCCGCACGATGGAGGCACGCACACCAACAGCCACGGTGTCCGATGCCGACGTGTCGATCGCCGATCGCGTTCGGCACAGCCACTGGGGCGAGGGTGTGGTCAAGGAGATCGTCGGCACGGGAGACAGGGCCGAGGCTGTGGTGGTCTTCGACAAGCACGGATCCAAGCGCCTCCTCCTCGCCTGGGCCCCCCTCGAAAAGGCTGACTAGGGCCGCGTCAGACAAGTCCGTGGCCCCAAGACCGGAGAGCCTTGACACCGTAATGCAAGTCGTCATACTGAACGTATGACAACTGTAGCGATACGTCTCCCGGACGACATCCTTGAAAGGCTTGACGAACTCGTGCGACCTGACGGATATGCGACCCGTACGGAGGCCATCCGCAGAGCGATCGAAGTTCTACTTGATGCGCACGAGCAAGCTGCCATTGATCGAGAGATCGTCGATGCATACACACGCATGCCCCAGACCGCTGAGGAAGTCGCGATCGCGAAAGCCGCCACGAAGGCGCTCGTCGAGGAAGAGCCCTGGTGAGTGAACCACGCCGCGGGGACGTGTGGTGGGTCGAGCTTCCGGGCAAGCGACGTCCTGTACTCGTGTTGACTCGCGACGCTGCGATTCCGGTATTGCAGACGGTTCTTGTGGCCCCGATCACCAAGCGCACACGCGGCATAGCGACGGAGGTTGCCCTCGATGAGAGCGACGGTATGCCGGTCGCCTGTGTTGCATCGCTCGACAACGTGACCACCGCGGCGAAGGCGAGCATGACGCATCGCATCACGCGACTGGACTCGATACGGATGCGCTCTGTGTGCGAAGCTCTCGCCGTGGCGGTGCAGTGTTGAGGCTTACACCATCGATTTGAGTCGCTGATCCGGTGTGAAGGAGTTCGCGGCGGACACGACGGCAACCACGGTTGTGGAGACTGCGACAGATCCCAACACCAGATACATCACCACGAGCTGGATGACCACGGCATCGATCGGGTCGACGCCGGCAAGCAGGAGTCCGGTCATTGCCCCCGGTAGCGCCACGAGCCCAACAACCTTCGTACGCTCGATCTGGGGGAGGAGCGATACCCTCGTTGCCTCTCGGACGATGAACTTCGCAGCCTGCCGCGCCGTGAATCCAAGCGCGAGCAGACCCTCCACGTTGATTCTCTCCTTCGTCATCTGCGTTTGGACCTGGTCAGCAGCCACGACCGTTGCCGGCATGGCGTTTCCGATCGTGATCCCTGCGATCACGATGAGCTGGATCGGTTCAGCGGGAAGCACACCGAATCCGAAGACAACCAGCAAGGAGATCGCTGTGGTCCCGCCGATGGCGAAAAGGGCCGCGGGCACAACCTTCGTGGAACCGGATCGCTTCGCCACGACATAGCCGGCGATGGCGATCATCACGATGATCCACAGCGGGGCGAGGATCCACTCCCATTCAGAACCGATAAGCGCAGCGAGCAGGACACCGACAGCTGTCAGTTGGACGGCAGCTCGCACGGATGCCCAGATGATCGATCTCTCGACGCCGAGCCGCAGGTATGCCGATACGCCGACTGCAATGGCGACCAGCGTCAGCGAGGCAGCAAGCACCACGATCAGGTTCACATCGAGCACGGCGTTCATGGTAGATGGACGAACTGGCCGAGGGAGGCATCGCACATACCCCAACTACCATTGCGGGCGATGCCGATACGGATCCTCATCGCTAAGCCAGGCCTCGACGGACACGACCGTGGAGCCAAGGTTGTCGCTCGAGCACTGCGCGATGCGGGATGCGAAGTCATCTACACCGGACTGCACCAAACACCCGGCCAGATAGCCGCTGTTGCTGTGCAAGAGGATGTCGACGGCGTCGGTCTTTCAGCCCTTTCGGGTGCCCACCTGACGCTCTTTCCCGCCGTTGTGGAGGAACTCAGGAAGCGGGAAGCCGGAGACATCGTTGTTTTCGGCGGCGGGATCATCCCAGATTCGGATATCCCCGCGCTCGAACAGGCAGGCGTCGTCCAGATCTTCAGGCCGGGAGCATCGCTCGAGTCGATTCAGGCCTGGGTGGACGAGCAATTCACTGACTAACCACATCACCTGTCAGGAGGACATGTGAAGATCCACGAGTATCAAGCCAAGGCGCTCATGAAGGGTCGCGGGATCCCCGTACCCGAGGGTGTCATGGCCATGACCGTCGACGAAGCTGTCGGAGCGGTTCGCCAGCTCATCGAGGCGACCGGCAACCCAGTCATCGTTGTCAAATCGCAGATCCATGCCGGCGGACGCGGCAAGGGCCGCTTCAAGGAGCACCCGGAGGTAGGCGGCGTCAACGTGGTGCTCGACGGCATCGACGGTGGCATCGAAGCAGCTGAGACCAAGGTTCGAGAGCTCGCCTCCCAAATGCTCGGGTCAACGCTCGTGACGATCCAGACAGGTGATGAGGGCAAGGTTGTCAACCGCCTCTACATCGAGCAGGGCATCGACATCGCAACTGAGCTGTACCTCTCGGTCCTGCTCGACAGGGCTACGAGCCGCAACATCGTCATGGCGTCCACAGAGGGCGGTACCGAGATCGAAGTGGTCGCTGCCGAAACGCCTGAGAAGATCATCAAGGAAGAGATCGACCCGGCGTTCGGTCTCACGGACTTCCAGGCGAAGCGAATCGCCTACGGACTCGGGTTCGAAGGGGACGCGTTCAAGAATGGTGTGAAGTTCCTCAAGGAGCTCACGGCGTTCGCGGCGGACATGGACACCGACCTGGTCGAGATCAACCCGCTTGTTGTGACGACCGACGGCCGAGTCATGGCACTCGACGGGAAGATGGCTTTCGAGGCGAATGCTCTCTTCCGTCATCCCGACGTCCTCGAACTGCGCGACGAGTCAGAGGAAGACGCTGCTGAGCTCGCTGCCAAGGCGTACGACCTGTCGTTCATCAGCCTCGACGGCACGATCGGTTGCATGGTCAACGGAGCCGGGCTCGCCATGGCAACCATGGACATCATCAAGTACGTCGGCGGAGAACCGGCAAACTTCCTTGATGTCGGAGGGGGCGCTGAGAAGGAACAGATAGCGGCTGCGTTCAAGATCATCACCGAGGACCCGAACGTCAAGGGCATCTTCGTCAACATCTTCGGCGGGATCATGCGCTGCGACATCATCGCCAATGGCGTTGTCGCCGCCGTCGAGGAGGTTGGCCTCGAGGTCCCCCTTGTTGTGAGGCTCGAGGGAACCAACGTTGAACTCGGCAAGCAGATCATCGATGAGTCGGATCTGAACGTCGTGAGCGCAACAGACATGAAAGATGGAGCAGAAAAGATCGTGGAGCTGGCCAAATGAGTGTGCTCGTAAGCAAGGACACGAAGGTCCTCGTCCAGGGGATGGGGAAGACAGGGACGTTCCACACGGACAAGGCGATTGCGTACGGCACGAATGTCGTCGGCGCGGTGCACCCGTCCAAGGCAGGCCAGATCGCTCACTTCGAGGGAGATACCGACCACTCGGGTGTTCAGGGTCGTCCCGATACTTACAACGTTGACGTCCCGATCTTCCGGACCGTGCGCGAGGCTGTTGAGGCAACCGGTGCGAATGCGACCGTCGTCTACGTCCCGCCGCCCTTTGCAGCTGATGCCATCATGGAAGCCGCCGAGGCAGAGGTGCCACTGATCATCACGATCACTGAGGGCATCCCTGTTGCGGACATGGTCCTCGCCAAGCGGTATCTCGAAGACAAGGACGTGCGTCTCGTCGGGCCGAACTGCCCGGGAGTCATTACGCCGCAGGAGTGCAAGATCGGCATCATGCCCGGATACATCCACACACCGGGGAAGATCGGTGTCGTGTCCCGCTCAGGAACGCTGACGTATGAAGCAGTTCACCAGTTGACGTTGAACGGCCTTGGCCAGACGACCGCCATCGGAATCGGTGGCGACCCCGTCAATGGGACGAACTTCGTCGATGCATTGAAGGCGTTCAACGATGATCCCGAGACCGAAGGCGTCATCATGATCGGCGAGATCGGGGGCACCGCCGAAGAGGATGCCGCCGCGTGGATCAAGGAGAACATGACCAAGCCTGTTGCCAGCTTCATCGCAGGCACCAGTGCCCCTCCCGGGAAGCGCATGGGACACGCCGGTGCGATCATCTCCGGTGGCAAGGGAACCGCTGCAGCGAAGATCGAGGCCCTTGAAGATGCCGGTGTCGTGATGGCACCGACGCCAACCGACATGGG
>JBDLJV010000110.1:0-7453 GCA_039714175.1 Actinomycetota bacterium | reverse complement strand
TGACCGCTGTGTCGATCTTCGGTGCTGTGCAATTCGAGGATCCACCCAGCCGGGATTCGTTCTCCGCGACAACCATCCCCGACCAAGAGGCAACGGCCACAACGGCACTCCGCGCTCTCAATGAGGTGATTCCGGGCTGGCAAGGCTCCCTCACGCTCGCGACCAGCAGCGATGGAAGCCTCTGGAGCCTGCACTGGGAACCGACGTTCTCGGTTCCCACCGCGATCAAGACACCGTGGGAATCTGAACCCGAGCACGCGTCGTTCTCCGCATCGGGATTCAGTGTGGCTGCACTCGGAACCCGACCGGACTCCAGCGCGGGATTCGATGTGCGCGTCAGCCCGTGGCCCACCTTCGCGATCCTCTTTGACCTCCTCGATGTGCAATCAGCGGTCTGGCACGCAGATTGGAAGGATTCGATCGCCTGGATCGCCAACCCGGCAGACGGATCACTTCCGCAACTCCACGTCACCGATACCGCCTACGAGGACGGCCCTTCCAGCACTGCGATCGCTGCCATGCCCGACGGCGGAGACCTTGTCAGGTGGGACAACGACGGGTTCGTCCTGAATGCTCCCAATGAGCTCAGTCCTCTCGACGAGATCGTCGTGCTCGACGCCGAAGGTGTCGAACTCTGGGCACTGAGGGGCACCGTGCACGCTGTTTCGCCCAACACGATCGTCGCGATCCTCCCAACTGGTCAAGGGCCGAGGTGGTACTTCGTCGATCGCGCAACTGGCGAAGCAACTTCGGTCGTAGAGCATCAACTCAATCCGTTCCCTGCGCAAAGCACGATCGTTGCCGACCCAGAGAGCGAGATCTTCGCTTCCCTCTTCTATGTCGACGGCGGTACGACAGAGATCAACCGAACGGCGATCACCATCATCAGTTCCGAACTCAACGCACCCCGGCTCATCCAGATCGACCGGCACGTCACACCAATCGGGTTTGCCAGGGGTACACCATTCCTCGTCTTGGATGATGCACGCACCAACAACATCGTCTTCGTCGATTGGCTTTCGGGTGCGACACACATCCTCGATGTTCCCCGTGACCACGAGGTTCTCTCGGTGCATCTGTCACCGACCTCAGAGGACTGATCGCACCCGACTGATCAGATTCCCCTTCTCCCCTATCTGGATGTCGTCGAGCGAGAGCCAGTGGGCGAACCGCTCAAGCTCTGCCCCCATGGCCCTGGCCACTCTGTCTCCGTCCGTCCCCTCTTCCCTCCACGCCGACCGAACCAACAATGAGCCATTCTTCCGATCGGCCTTGAGATCGGCACGACCGACAAGCTCTCCGTCGACCATGAAGGGAAGCACGTAGTAGCCGTAGACACGCTTCGGCTCCGGCACGTAGATCTCGATGCGGTACTCGAATCCGAACAGTCGCTCTGCCCGTTCGCGGTACCACGTGACCGGGTCGAACGGACTCAGAAACGTGGCACCGACTATCTGTCTCGGCCTCACCGAAGCGGGGTCGATGTATACAGGGCTACTCCATCCGGGTACATGCACCTCCTCGATATCCCCGGACACTGCCAGATCCTCGAGAATCGAAGCTGATCGGGGCACGTGCAGCCTGAAGTAGTCGGCGATGTCAGGGACAGTGCCGATACCGTGATGACGCACGGCGTCCCTGAGGAGAAATCGATACGCCTCATCCTTCGAAAGCGTCGGGGCCTCCAGGTGGGCAGCATCGATCATGTGCTGGGGAGAGGAGTACAGCCTTGTGAAGTTGTTCGTTCGCAGCGCCGTGATCTCTCCCTTGGCGAACAGAACTTCCAGTGCGATCTTTCCCGGGCCGTATCCCCACCAGGGTTCGTTGCGTCGATTCGGCGCATCAAGATCTCGCACTGTCAGCGGCCCGTTCTCGTACACCTGCCTCCGAACATCGTCGAGAAGCTCGGGATGTGCGTCGAGAAGCGCCTCCGCCCTGCGCCATACCGTCATCTCCGACATCTTCCAACGCCAGGCTGCATGCCGATCGACCGGTAGCACCGCAGCTGCGTGGGCCCAGTACTCGAAGTTCTCGCCACTCGAGTTCAGCCACAGATCGAGTGCGTCCTGGTCGTACGCACCGAGGCGGGAGTAGAACGGCATGTAGTGCGTACGGACGCACACGTTGACCGAGTCAAGTTGGACCAGTCCAATGGTGTCCATGACGCGGCGGAAGTGGCGTACGTCGATCCGCCCGGATGGACGCCCACCGCTGAACCCTTGGGCACCGAGCGCGATGCGGCGCGCAGCTTCAACCGGAATCGTTCTCATCGTCTCACCTTCACCTGTTCGTCTACGCTACCGGCCATGCTGCACACTCTGCTCGCCGGTCTGAGGACATTTGTCCTGGTTCCTATCTTCTTCGTCTTCACGCTGGCATGCGCCGCCGCCATCATCATCTATGGGGCCTTCCGTCCCGCTTCTCCCGTGCACGACCGCATTGTGAAGACGTGGGCGAACTGGTTCCTGCGTATCCCCCCTGTGCGGACGACGATCGAGGGCCTCGAGAAGGTTGACCCCGCACAGCGGTATGTCGTTGCATCGAACCACCTCTCCCAATACGACATCCCTCTGCTGTTCTGGGCGCTGCCGCTCCACGGCCGTTATCTGTCCAAGAAGGAAGTATTCAAGATCCCCCTTGTTGGACAGGCGATGCGAACCATCGGCATCATCGAGATCAACCGCCAGAACGGCGGATCGTCGCGACAGGCGATCAACGACGGAGTGCAGATCGCCGCGGAACGCGGGTACTCGCTGCTTGTGTTCCCCGAAGGAACCCGGAGCAAGGAGGGCCACTTCCTTCCTTTCCACAAGGGAGTGTTCCGCATCGCCATCGACACGGGCCTTCCTCTGCTCCCCGTGGTCATCGAGGGCACTGACCGAGTGAACCGTCCCGGCTCGAAGGTGTTCTACCCGGGCCGAGCAACACTCCGCATCCTCGACCCCATCGACACCACCGGCATGACGAACAAGAACGACCTGAAGGACCTTTCGGCATCCGTGGAGTCTGAGATGGCAGCGGTCTACGCCGATCTCCGCTCCGCTGCCGATACCTGATACCTGAAACCTGACGCCTGTCCTAGTCATACACACCAAGCAGATATGTCCTTCCCTCCCTCACCTCACAGAGATAAGCACCGACAGAAGTGACGATCTGGAAGCGGTCGGATGAACCCTCACCGTCCCACCACCGTCCCACTCGTCTCCACGGACCTGCCCAGGACAGCACCGGTACCCATCTCGAACGCAACCGGACCTGATCGGGTACTCCCCCCACCCAGTCGACTGTGAACGGCACGGGTTCAGGCGGGACAAGAGCAGGGGCGGGGCTCGGAATCTGTCCCGGCCAAGGCGCTGCGATATCCCTTTCGGTTGCATCGGAGTCCTCACCCCACCGGGTCCAACGCATCTGCTCCCCTGGATCTCGCCCACCCTGGGGACTCGCTACCAGCATGTTGTCCTCCCCCGCAATCGCTTGGACTTCCATGAGCGCGCGCTGTGCTTCCTCCGCCCCTTTGACATCTTCTGAGAGCGCCAGCTGACGACCTGAGCCTGACAGATCTGCTGGCTCCAGTCGTAGCGTGATCAGTCCACCCCTGATTCCTGCCGATACTCCTTCGATCCATGAACGAATCTGCCAGCGCACACGCTCAGCAAGACTCCCCTCGGTGAATGGATCCGCGCTCCGCCAGGTCCTCGACCGCTCGGTTCCATCCCCCGCAACAGCAGAGACCATCACGCGATGCGGGGCGATTCCGTGAGGAGCGAGCTTCCCCACGAGTCGCTGAGCAAGGTTGCGAGCAGCGAACGACGCCTGCTCGAAGTTCTCAATGGGTGGATCGAAGTGCGCCTCCACTGTTGGGTCCGTGGGAACACTTCTCGGGGATACGTCACGGTCGAGACCCAATGCTGCACGGTGGGCGTCCAAACCAGTTCGCCCGAAACGAGTGGCAACTGCGTCACGGGGAAGATCGGCAACAGCCCCAAGCGTGGTGATTCCGAGCCATCGAAACGTTGCGGCAAGGTCCTCACTCCCCAGGGTCGAGACATCGAGGTTCGCTATGAAGGACTCATCATCCAGAACGATGTGGATCGGCGACTCCCCCGTTGTCTGCCTGGCAGCCTGATAGGAGGCGAACGGACCTGCCGCCAGCCCGAAACGGCGATCTCCCCCGAACTGATCAAGCTCCTTGTCCAGACGTTCGCAGAGCGCCTCCTCTCCCCCGTAGTACACAACAGCACCTGAGACGGGGATGTAGACGACACCGGGTTCGGCAACCTCGACTCGCGGTACCAATGTCTCGATGGCTTGCACCACTGGCTCGAACCGGGCCATCTCGAGACTCAAGTCTTGGACAACGGTGACAATCGTCGGACAAATGGCTTCCGCCGAACGCCGAGACATCCCAATGGTTACTCCGTGCGCGCTTGCTTCCTCGTTGCAGGCAACCACCCTGTTGTCCTGCCCAACCGCTTGAGCCGGTTCACCCTGTGAGACGCCCGGGTACCTGAGCGCCCAGGCGGGATACCACACGCAGATCGTTCGTTCCATCGTCCTCCACTTCGATTGTGTGCGCCATGCCCCTGGTTGCCTTCCCTGATGCCTCAAGGAGCGTGCGACGATTCTTCAGATTTCCATGACCAGTCCTGGTTCCCTCCCACAGGACCTCGCGGGCTTCGAGGCTGAGATGCGCCACGCCAGCGGGCAACCTCCCCGAAACAGAGCGAAGCACCAGAGGGGTTTGCCGGGACCGCGCCTTCGCTGCAAGCTTGTACAGCGACTGATCCCGTAGCCCAACGGGTACTTCGGCGTACACGCCACGAACACCGTCGAGCAGGGTTGCAACGATGCGCCCCCACGAAACATGATCCTTGCTGCGTACAACAACGAGCCGCTCCGGCTCGATCCCCATCTCCCATGCGGCCTTCGGGGACGCCCATCCCCGCACATCGAGGTACACAAGCGGTCCGTGGGCAGCATACGGAGCGATCAACGACATCCCGATACGGGTGAGACCTGAGCCCGGGAGGCCGGTAAGTCCTGCTATCTGCCCCGGAGCAAGCCACAGCACATCTGAATCAGCTGTCTGCTCGGTCGACGTATCGACCGGATACTGAAGGGTGGCAACCACCGCTGGTGTCCTCTCGTGTCCTCACACCAACGTGCGCCCTCCGCTGGAACGTCATGATAGTCGAACGTGTGTTCGATTGCAATGCGACATCTGACATCCGACACCCGTCTCCTGCTACCTGATCCCTGACGTGTATTCTGGGGACCAGAGCTCTCCCCTAGCAAAAGGAGCACCGACCGTGTCAGTAGCGAAGGTGATCGAGATCACATCTACTTCTCCCGGATCTTTCGAGGACGCCATTCGAAAGGGCATTTCCAAGGCCCAGCAAAGCATCGACGGAATCCGGGGAGCTTGGATCTCAGAGCACAAGGTTGAACTGTCCGATGATGGAACGATCAAGCACTTCCGCGTCGACATGAAGCTGACATTCGTCCTCGAGGACTGACCAGCCGCAGCTTTGGATACTGAGGGCCTCGGAACTATCCGGGGCCCTTGTGTTACCGACGCGTTCGGCTTACCACCAACTTGAGGATTGACCGAACATGCCAGATCGTGTGACCGCACAGTCACCAACCCCAACCAGCAGTTCAGGTTCGGCGCGCATTGACAGGTCGCTCACCGATGAGCTCCGCAGGATCACGCTGCTCCAGTACGACTCGCTCATCGAGACCCTCTCCAGCCTCAACGACGTCGATGATGACATCCACTCGGCCCGCAAGGCCATGAAACGGATCCGGGCGCTGCTTCGCCTGGACAGGGAGGCACACCGGAGAGAGGCCCGCCGCAGGGAGAATGTGACACTCCGTGACGTCGCCCGCCGTATAGCTCCGGTACGAGACGCGTTCATGACCATCAGAACGTTCGACCTGGTCACGAGCGCCCTTCCATCCGGACACGACACCGCAGCGATTTCTGCCATTCGCAATCACCTGACAGCCTCCCATCTCCACGAGAGAAACGTCGTGCAACACGACCACAGGCTCCGACTGGAAATCGTCGACGAGCTGTCCGCTGCGAGACACCGCGTCGCCCTCATGCCTCCCGTCGGCACAGGAAGAGACACCAAGGTGAGTGATTTCGACATGCTCTCCGAAGGCCTCAGGCGGACGTACCGATCTGCACAACGCTCCTACCGACGCGCGATCACTCACAGCGACGTCGGCAGCTTCCACCGGTGGCGCAAGCCCGTGAAGTACTCCCGACACCAGCTCACGCTCCTCAGGAGCTTCCGACCCGACACAATCGATCCGATGATCGAGCAGCTCTCGAACCTCGGCGACATCTTGGGGTACGAGCAGGATCTCGGGGTCTTGGATACCGCTATCAGCGCGGGCCCGATCGAGATCGACGGTGATCCCGTCCTGACTGCGCTCTTCGAGATCATCGACAGAGACCGCCTGGAACGTCAGGGACAGGCGCTCGAACTCGGACGCGAGGTGTACATCGATACACCGGACGACTTCACAGCGCGCCTTCGTCGCGATTGGGTCACCGGACGATACCGATCGACCTGATCGATCACATGCTCTGGACGCGGTAGGGCCCCGGATTACTCCGGGGCCCTACGCACTCTTCGGTTCTGGCGTCTGTTTCGAGCCGTATGTGGCCGAAATGGACGCCAGAAGGGTTCAGACGCCGGACTCGAAATCCTCTTCGAAGCTCACGACCTTGCGGCCGGGCTTGTCGGCAGGCTTGTCATCACGGTTGCGGTCGCGGTCACGATCGCGGTTGCGGTCGCGGTTGCGCCCGCCACCCCTGCGATCATCCCGTCCACCCCGATCGTTGCGACGTTCGCCACGGTCTTCGCTCTTCTTCTCCTCACGAGGAGCGTCTGAGCCACCGTCGGTGTCATCGCCACCTGCAGCGTCAGCCATATCGAGGCTGACCTTGCCACGATCGTCGATCTCACGGACGACAACCTTGACAGCATCACCGAGGTTGAGGACATCCTCCACCTTGTCGATGCGCCTGTTGCCGCCGATCTTCGAGATGTGCAGCAGACCGTCGCGTCCCGGGAGGATGTTCACGAACGCACCGAACTTGGTGATGTTCACGACCTCTCCGTCGTAGATCTCGCCGACCTTCGCCTCAGGCGGGAAGCCGATCGCGAGGATCCGCTCCTTGGCCAGATTCATCGAAGTCGTGTCAGGAGCGCCAACGCGGACGGTGCCGTCGTCATCGATCTCGATGACTGCGCCAGTCTCTTCCTCGAGCTCACGGATGGTCTTGCCCTTCGGGCCGATGACCTCGCCGATCTTGTCCTTGGGGACCATGACCGCTTCGATCTTCGGAGCCTTCTCAGCGAGCTCGCTGCGTGGCTCGGCAATGACGTCAGCCATCGCTGCCAGAATCTCGGTCCGCGCATCGAACGCCTGGTTCATC
>JBDLJV010000109.1:0-7457 GCA_039714175.1 Actinomycetota bacterium | reverse complement strand
CGTGGGAAGGCAGTGCCGCTGAGGAACGCGTCGATGACGGCTTGTGCGTCGCCTGTGGGTTCGACGTAGGCACGACCATCGCTGCCGCGGGTGTTCTTGACCGGCAGGGTTGCGTTGTCGATGTCCCGTGATTTGAGCGTCAGAGCATCTTTCCCGAGGTCAGCCATCATCGCGAGGCTGAGTCCCTCATCCGCGGTGATCTGATCTGCGAATGTCGGAAGGAACGTCGGGAGATTGAAGGCGCTGGACGGTGAAGTCACCTGGTCGAACATCGCGATGAGGATCTCCTGTTGGCGCCCTGTGCGAGAGATGTCTCCGCCATTCGTGCTCGTCCATGTCCCGTTCTTCAGGATTTCGTAGTGGCGTGAACGGGCGTAGGCGACTGCCTCTTCACCGTTGAGGGTGTGGCGGCCAGCATCGATCTCGAATCCTGATTTGGAGTCACGCCCCGGATAGGTGAAATCGAGTGTCACACCCCCGAGCGCATCGACAACCGCTCCCACACCAGCGAAGTCGATCTCGACGTAGTGGTGGATGGGAATGCCCACCTCGCTCTGAATGGTCTGAACCAGGAGATCCGGACCGCCGAGGACATACGAGGCGTTCACACGGTTCGTGCCGTGTCCGGGGATGTCGACCTTGAGATCCCGGGGAATGCTCAGCATCTGGATGCGCTCACCCGGCACCAGGTGAGCGATGATCATCACGTCTGTTCTCCTGCCGGCTGCCTCGCCGAAGTGATCGTCCCAATCGTCCGGCAGGGTGGAGCGATCATCCACACCGACGACCAGCACGTTGAGTGCATCATTGGAGCCCGCTGCGATCGTGTTGAGGGAGGTCAGCTCTTCCGGCTCGATGCGGTCGATCTTGCCTTCCGTGAACTGGAGGAATCCGTAGGCGCCGAACACCAGCAGCGCCACAAGGCCAAGCGAGCCAAGGAGGAACCGCTGAGCAAGGCTCCACCGACGCTTCGGTGGCTTCGGCTCCTTGGTTCCGCCGGCTTGGACGCGCGGGATCTCCGGAAAGGTTTCGGTTGCAGACGACATGATCCCGAAAGGGTATGCGGCGATCCCCTGTAGTGCTCGGGAAGCTGTCCGCCTTCCGCTCTCCTCCTTCTACCTTCTACCTTCCTCTCAGCTCTCAACTCTGTGCCATTAGGCTGACGCGATGCCCAGAAAGATCCACTCCCAGGACGTGACCATCGGTCCGGCCAGAGCCGGTGCCCGTGCCATGTTGCGAGCCGTCGGCCTGAGCGAGGACGACTTCTCCCGCTCCCAGATCGGCCTCGTGTCGGCTGGCAACGAGGTGACACCATGCAACGTCACCGGTCCCAAGCTGACTGGTTTCGCGAAGATCGGCGTGCGGGATGCCGGGGCAGTGGGACTCGAATTCGCCACGATCGCTGTGTCCGATGGAATCGCGATGGGCCACGAGGGCATGCGGGCTTCTCTCGTGTCGAGAGAGGTGATCGCCGACTCGGTTGAACTCGTGATGCATGCAGAGCGTTTCGACGGGATGGTGTCGGTCGCAGGATGTGACAAGTCACTCCCGGGCATGCTCATGGCCGCAGCCAGGCACAACCTTCCTTCCGTGTTCCTCTACGGAGGCTCCTCGCTGCCGGGCAATCTCGATGGGAAGGACATCTCCATCGTTGACGTGTTCGAAGGCATCGGTGCACACTCCGAAGGAACGATCTCAGATGAACAGTTGCTGCGCATCGAACAGAACGCCTGTCCCGGTGCGGGTTCGTGCGCTGGGATGTTCACGGCGAACACCATGGCCTCCGTGGGCGAAGCCATCGGGATGTCCCTGCCGGGTTCTGCCTCCGTTCCGGCCATAGATGGACGCCTCGAGGATTACGCCCGCAAGTCAGGTGAAGCCGTCGTTGCCCTGCTGGAAGCCGGGATCACGCCGAGGGACATCATGACCCGTGAGGCGTTCGAGAATGCGATCACGACGGTCATGGCCCTTGGAGGCTCGACAAACGCAGTGCTCCACCTGATGGCGATCGCGCACGAGGCCGGTGTCGCCCTCACCCTCGAAGATTTCGATGAGATCTCGCGGCGGACCCCGCACCTCGGCGACATGAAGCCGTTCGGCAAGTACCACATGGTCGATCTCGACCGCATCGGTGGCATCCCCGTCGTCCTCAAGGCGCTTCTCGATGGTGGCTTCCTCCATGGAGACGTCATGACAGTCACCGGCAGGACGATGGCCGAGAACCTTGCCGATGTTGTCGTGCCGACTGATCAGGATGTGGTCAAACCGATCTCCGAACCGCTTGCTCCTGAAGGGGGGATCGCGATTCTCCGAGGCTCCCTCGCGCCGGAAGGAGCGGTCGTGAAGATCGCGGGTATCGAGCTTGTCGTATTCGAGGGAACGGCGAAGGTGTTCGATGACGAACAACATGCACTCGATGCACTGTGGAACCACGAACTGGAACCCAACGATGTCGTGATCATCCGATACGAGGGACCGAAGGGTGGTCCCGGGATGCGCGAGATGCTCGCCATCACGGCAGCGATCAAGGGTGCTGGTCTCGGCAAGGATGTCCTGCTCATCACCGATGGTCGCTTCTCCGGTGGTACGACCGGTCTGTGTATCGGGCATGTCGCACCCGAGGCGGCCAATGGAGGCCCGATCGGACTCGTAAGGACGGGAGACCGTATTCGGGTGGATGTTCCGAACCGAGGACTCGACGTTCTCGTCGATTCCTCCGAGATCGATGAGCGTGCAGAGGCGTTCTCCCCGATCGCACCTCGCTACACGACCGGTGCCCTTGCGAAGTATGCCAAGCTCGTCGGCTCAGCTGAATCCGGTGCTGTCCTGGGCTAGAACAGAGGGCAGAGAGCAGAGAAAAGAGAAAAGAGACCCGGGGTCCGGTCGGTTGTCGGACGCCGGTTGTCGGATGTCAGATTTCGAGCCGCGGGATCACTTCATTCTTGCCGACGACGACGATGCCTGAGTCGGTGACGGTGAACCGCTCACGGTCGACCTTCAGGTCCACGCCGATCTTGCATCCCGGGGGCACCTCAACGTTCTTGTCGAGGATCGCCCGCTTGATGACCGCCCCGCGACCAACCTTGACGCCGGGGAAGAGGATCGAGTCCTCGATTGACGAGTAGGAGTGAACCCGAACGTCCGACGAAATGATCGACCGGACCGCGGTACCGCCGGACACGATCACGCCGGCCCCCACGATGGAGTTGACCGCAGTTCCTATTCGGCCTTCCTGGTTGAACACGAACTTGGCTGGAGGCATCGGCGGTCGGTGTGTGAGGATCGGCCACTCCCGGTTGTAGTACGAGAACACAGGATCGACAGAGATCGTGTCCATGTTCGCGGCGAAGTAGGAGTCGATGGTCCCAACATCCCGCCAGTACCCCTTTTCACGGTCGGCCTGACCGGGAACCGTATTTGCGGCGAAGTCGTATACGTGTGCCAAACCCTTGGACACCATCTCAGGGATGACGTCTCCTCCAATGTCATGGGACGTTTCGGTGCCCATGGCGTCCTCGCTGAGGATCTCGCGCAGCGTGGATGTGCGGAACACGTAGTTGCCCATCGAGACAAACGCCTTTGTTGGGTCGTCCGGCGTCGGTTTCGGATCGTCAGGCTTCTCGGTGAAGCTGACGATCTTGCCTGACACGTCGGCCTCGATGACCCCGAACTCGGTTGCCTGTTCGATGGGAACCCTGATGCCGGCAACGGTGACACCGGCGTCGGTGTCGATATGGGCGGCGACCATCTGCCGGGGGTCCATGCGATAGACGTGGTCCGCACCGAACACGATCACGTGGTCGGGCTTCTCGTCATCGAGGAGATTGAAGTTCTGATACAGGGCATCGGCTGAGCCGGCAAACCAGTGCGGCCCTCTCCGCATCTGTGCGGGAACCGGGGCAACGTAGGAGCCGAAGAGTGAGGACATCTGCCATCCGAGAGCGAGGTGCCGGTCGAGGCTGTGGGATTTGTACTGCGTGAGTACGGCGATCTTGCGATAGCCACCGTTGACGAGGTTGGAGAGTGCGAAGTCGATCAGCCGGTACACGCCACCGAAGGGGACGGCGGGTTTGGCGCGGTCTTTTGTGAGCGGGTAGAGCCGCTTCCCCTCACCACCAGCGAGGACGATTGCGATGACCTTCGGCGAAGCCATGGGATGAGCCTAGCTGTCAGCCACCAGCCACCAGCCGCCTGCTCTTGGTCGTATTACATACTCCGTACTGCGTACTACGTTCCTTCTATGCACCTGAGCATTGAATACTGCGCAGCTTGAGGCTATACCGACCGTGCCGTGAGCATGGTTCAGGCGATCCTCGGCAAGTACGAGCACTACATCGGCGACATCACCCTGATTCCTTCCAAGGGCGGGGTGTTCGAGGTCATCGCAGGCGAGAACCTTGTTTTCTCCAAATTGGAGCTGGGACGGCACGCCACGATCGACGAGGTGATGGACTCCCTCGAGACCGTCATCGGACCCGTGCCCAACCAAGCGGGCTGATCGTCGGGTTCGGTAATGGGATTTCGGTTCTACCGTTGCCTCATGCCGACCGGACATTCGAACACCGTGCTTGTCTCCGACCTCCTCTCGAAGGACGGTCCATTCAAGCGTGTCGCCGAGGACTTCCTCTCCGAGCGGTGCACCCAGTGTGGTGTGGGGCTCTCCCATGATCCTCGGTACGGCGAGTGGGGCGCATACTGTCCTAATTGCTGGGCCCAGGCGCGAACCGCCTGACGGCGCGACTAATCGGGCCACACCGGTTGGGTTCGGTCAACGCTGACAGCGATTCCATCGACGTACGTATCGAGAACCCGCGTCTCTCGGACCTCTGCTGGTGTTGCTGATGTCGGGTCCGTGTCGATGACTGTGATGTCGGCCGGGCTGCCGATGCTGAGCGGTACCGGCTCTCGCAGGGCAGCAGCAGCTCCGGAGGTGAACAGGGCGAGTGCGTCGGCTCCGGTGAGTCGCTCATGTGAGGCCACTCCGTATCGATCCATTGCCGCTGCCATCCCCCAGAGTGGCTGTGGCGGCTCAACCGGACAGTCAGACGACCCGGCGAGCGGAACTCCGTGTTCCAACAGCGATCTGAGCGGGTACAGCCAGGAAGTGCGGTCCGGTCCCACACGACCCGCCACCCATTCATGTTCCGATGCGAGGAATGCCGGCTGAACGGCAGCGGTCACCCCCAACGCAGCGAAGCGGGCGACCTGGTCCGGGCTGATGACCGACACGTGTTCCATGCGAAGGTCAGCCGGGTTGGCACCACCATCGACGAGTAAGTCGAAGATGTCCAGTACGCCGTCGACGGCGCGGTCGCCAATGGCATGGATCGCCACCATGCCGCCCAGTTCGATGCTCTTCCGGGAGACTGCCGTATCGACAGCCGAGAGACGCAGGGTGCCCCGGGTGTCGACGTCAGCGAAGGGCGTGTGCATTGCGGCGGTGTGTCCGCCGAGGCTGCCATCGGCGAACCGCTTGATGCCCAACCACCTGAGCCGCGAACCCGGAGCATTGAGAATCGCTTCGGCGTGCTCGACCTGTTCAGGCGTGTCAGTGATCACGAACCCGTGCACCTTGATCGGCAGTCGATCGCGGACGCGCTGCCACAATTCGAGTTCTGCCTGGAGTTGCTCGAATGGGCGCTCGCCGTAGCCGATGATCGCTCCGATCGATGTGATACCGACGCCCGCAAGCGCTGTGAGCCCTGACAGGAGGGCCTCTTCGCTGAGCTCTCCTCCGCGGGCAAGCGCTGAAGCAACGAGGCCGGCGGCCGTCTCGCGCAATATGCCTGTCGGTGTCCCGTGGACATCTCTATCGATCGTTCCACCCTCTGGATCGGGTGTGTCAGCGGTGATCCCCGAGGCGGCGAGCGCCGCGGTGCTGGCAACTGCGACATGGCCACAGTATCGGTAGATGACAACCGACCGACCGGGGAGGGCGATATCGAGATCGTGTTTGGTCGGCAGCCGCTGCTCCGAGAGGCTTTCGTCGTCAAGGCGGGTGGCAACCACGGGCTGGTTGGCATCGAGTGTTGAAGCGAAGTCCCTGAGACGGCGCTGGAGGTCTTCGATGTCCGCTGCCTGCTTCAGGGAGCATCCGTCGAGCAACGCTGCATACGGCACAGGATGCATGTGTGCGTCGCGGAGTCCGGGGATGATCGTCGCCCCGGCGTAGTGAATCTCGCGATCAGCCTTCGGCCGGAGTTCATCCCGATCTCCGGTCGAAGCGATCTTGCCGTCGACGACGAGGATTGCGTTCCCCACAACCTCACTGCCCGTGGCGATTCGGTCAGCCGAGATCAGCGTGCTCACCACTCAGCGACCTCGGCCGGGATCGACTCTTCGATGATCGAACGAAGTCGATCATGCAATGTGCCATTGGTTGCCACGATGAGGCCGAGGGAGGGGGTCGACTCTGTACCAAACGGGTCCGTGATCCTGCCACCTGCCTCGCGGACGAGTACGAGACCCGCGGCACCGTCCCACGGCGCGATGCCGAGTTCGTAGTACGCGTCGTACCGGCCAGCGGCCACCCACGCAAAATCGAGTGCCGCCGATCCCAGCCGACGCAGACCATTCACTTCTCGGAGTACTTCGCGAACCACAACGGATAGCGTTTCCGCCTTGACGTCGTGGTCGTAGGGGAAGCCGGTGACCACCACCGCACGCTCCAGCTGAGTTGTTGTCGAGACGCTGATCGGCTCGCTGTTGAGGTGGGCCCCTGCACCGAGCGCAGCGCTGAAGAGCTCATCGCGCAAGGGGTCATACACGACACCGACAAGTCCGACGTCGCCGTCGTAGAGGGCAATCGAGACCGAGACCTGGGGGATTCCATGAACGAAATTGACGGTTCCGTCAAGAGGGTCGACGATCCAGTGGCGTCCTTCGTGACGAGAACCACCGCTCTCCTCGGCCATGATCTCGTCATCGGGACGGTGGCTCCTGAGGACGGCGAGCACGGCGTCCTCTGAGGCGTGGTCCACTACGGTCACGGGATCGAACTTGCCCTTGTACTCGGGGTCGGGAGCCGTCCCGAAATTTTGCTTGATGATCGCGCCGCCAGCTCTGGCTGCCTTGATCGCTACCTGTAGGTCATCCATGGAGCAGAACGTAGTACGACGTACGATGAACGATGGACGACGCTGCCGTCTGTCGTCTGTCGTCTGTCGTCTGTCGTCTGTCGTCCATTCCGATATCCTCTTCCGAATGGTTCAGGCTGGTCTCGTTCTTCTCAGCGCGCTCCTCATGTGGGCAGCGTTCCCCCCTCTCGGTCTCGCGCCGCTTGCATTCGTCGCCCCTGTGCCTCTCTTCCTTGCGGTTCGCTCGACCGAACGCCCGCTGTGGGCCCTCATCATGGGGTTCGGATGGGGAGCCGTGTTCTTCGGCCTCCTGCTCAATTGGCTGATGGTTCTGGGCTTCGTTGCATGGTTCCCGCTCTCGATCCTCATGGGTTCGTTCAC
>JBDLJV010000108.1:0-7514 GCA_039714175.1 Actinomycetota bacterium | reverse complement strand
GGAGTAACCAGGCCCGACTCATAAGCGGCTACGACAGCTTGCACCCTGTCTCGGAGTTCGAGCTTCGTGAGGATGTGGGAGATGTGCGTCTTGACCGTTGCCTCTGACACGAACAGGGCCTCTGCCATCTCGGCGTTCGACAGACCTCTGGCAAGGGAGACGAGAACCTCGCTCTCTCGCTCAGTCAGATCGGCGACACCGGGCAGCTCCCTTGTCTTGACCGTGGTTCGGCCGACCTCGTCAACGAGTCGCCTTGTGACTGACGGCGCCAACACGGCCTCGCCAGCAGCCACGATGCGCACCGCTGCGGCCAGGTCGTCGGGACGTGTGTCTTTGAGAAGGAAGCCGCTGGCACCAGCCTTCAGAGCGTCGTACACGTAATCATCTGCGTCGAATGTTGTGAGCATCAGCACCCACGGAGCCTCGGAACGTGAGCAGATCTCAGCAGTCGCCGCGATCCCATCCATCACCGGCATGCGAACATCCATGATCACGACGTCCGGCCCGAGTTCCCGGACAAGGCCGATGGCTTCGGCTCCGTTGGAGGCTTGTCCCACGACATCGATATCGGGCTCACTGTCGAGGATCATGCTGAAGCCGGCGCGGATCAACGCCTGGTCATCAACAACGAGTACGCGTAGGGGTCCACTCATTGGGATGGAATCGGGATCGAAGCATGCACCCGGTATCCCCCGCCGCGTCTGGGGCCGGCCGCAATGGTGCCGTCCAAGAGCGCGATTCGTTCGCTCATGCCGACGAGCCCATGACCCGATTCCGGCGAGTCCATATTGGTCGCTGCTCCTCTGCCATCGTCGAGAACATCGATGCCGAGTTTGCCGTCATTGAACGACACGATCACGTCCGCAACGGTTCCGGGTCCACCGTGACGCGCCGAATTCGTAAGGGATTCCTGGATGATTCTGTAGGCATTGACGTCGACGCCCGGGGGCAACGGTCGGGGTTCGCCCTCAACAGTCACGGTGACCGGTAGCCCGGCATTTGTGACTGACTGGACAAGACGCTCCAGACCCTCGAGCCCGGGCTGAGGCTCCAGGGAGCCACCGTCGGATTTCCTCAGGACACCAAGCATGCGGCGCATCTCGGCAAGCCCGCGATGACCAGCCTCCTGGACGTTCTGCATCGCCACCAGAGCTGCCTCCGGATCGGATTCCACGACCCTCTCCGCGGCCGAAGCCTGCACAGTCATGACGGTCATCTCGTGTGCCACCACATCGTGCAGCTCACGAGCGATGCGAGAGCGTTCGTCGCGGACGGCATTCGCCGCATCCTGCTCTCGTGCCATCTCCGCGCGGATCGCACGAGCCTCGAGGTCGAGGGCCCTCTGTTCTCGCCTACGGGACTCAACACCGATCAGCCATGGAAACGCCAGGTACAGCACGACGCCCATAACGGCGACCACAGGGATGTCGTAGACGAAAGTGCCGACCGCTGTCCACGCACCAGAAAGGAGAATGGTCACTCCGGCAACTATGCGCGACTTCCGCATCGGGAGTTCGGCACCGATGGTGTAGAGGGCGAAAGCAATGCCGAAGTACGCCCAGCTCTGCGGGTAGTTGAATCCCCGCTCAATCGCGAAACCAAGGCCAACGACCACAAGAACAGCAATCGGGTATCGCCTCCGCCACGCCAGCGTGAGTGTCTGTGACGCAACGAGAACAAGCGACCAGACGTCTGTTGGCCGGAAGCTCTCGATCTCGGGGAATCCTGCGTAGGACATGATGGACGCAGCGAACAACACGAGCGCCATGAGAGCGTCAATCCTGAAGCTCCGATCAAACCTCGAATTCGGCATGGAACGATCGTACCCGGCAACGAGCCGTCGATGCATCAACCCATCGACCGATAACCCGTCATTCGAAGGGATGATGTCAGATGCATCACGGGGCCAACGAGGTGCAGAGTTTCGTGGCGTGTCGCCGCGCCTCCTCGTCAGCCGCCGCAACGTCCTCCACGTCCACCGGCATCCTGACGGTGTGTCCTCCAAGCACCTCACCGACAACGTACGGGATATCGACAAACCGGATGTGCCCCGAGAGGAACGACTCAACCGCGACCTCGTCAGCAGCGTTCAGCACAGCCGTCGCCGTTCCGCCCAATCGACCGGCCTCATAGCCAAGGTTCAGGGAGGGGAAGGCATCCGTGTCAGGTTCCTCGAAGGTCAGCGACGTCCCTGCGATTCGGAATGCCTCGTGGTCGACGGGTATGCGGTCTGGATCGGTAATAGCGTGCTGAATGGGCTTCCGCATATCAGGGAAACCGACCTCAGCTTTCACCACACCGTCTGAGAATTCGACAAAGGAGTGGACAATGCTCTGGGGGTGGATGACAACATCGATGTCGTCGTAGTCAATACCGAACAGGTAGTGCGCCTCAATTACCTCGAAGGCCTTGTTCATCAGCGTGGCGGAATCCGTCGTGATCCTGGGACCCATCGTCCACGTTGGATGGTCAAGCGCCTCACTGACCGAGACATCGAGGAGATCATCGCGGTTCATTCCGAGGAACGGGCCTCCCGATGCGGTGAGGATCAACCGTTCCACGGTTGCGCGTGATTCACCCACGATGCACTGCCAGATTGCCGAGTGCTCGGAGTCAACAGGGATGAGCTCGCCGTTGCCCTGTGCGAGCGCTTCACGTATGAGCGGTCCGCCGGCAACGAGGCTCTCCTTGTTGGCCAATGCAAGCCGATTGCCTGCGTAGAGGGCGGCGAGGGATGCACGCAATCCTGCCGCGCCGACGACACCATTGATCACGATCGAGTTCGGCATCGCGGCAACCTCGGAGATGGCGCCCGACCCGAAGTGCACGCGGTCCACGAATTCATCCTTGAACCGTTCCTGCCCCTGACCCGGATCAGCAACACAGATGACCGCATTCGGGTGCTCGATGGCCACATCCCACAATTCCTGCGAAGCGCTCCGTGCGGCGAGGGCGGCAACTGGTGCACCGATTCGGGCGGCGACATCAAGCGTTTGCCTACCGATCGAGCCGGTTGCACCGAGTACAACAAGCGGTCTCAGAGGATGCCTGCCCACAAGAAGATCGCCCATGCCACGGGGATCACAAACAGGAGACCATCAACGCGATCCATGAATCCCCCGTGACCGGGCAGTACAGAACCCATGTCCTTGAGGCCCAACGAACGCTTCGCCGCCGACATTGCCAGATCGCCGATCGGAGCGAACACAGCAACTGCGGCACCGATGGCCAGCCCGGAGGTCAACTCGAATGGCTTGAAGAAGTGAAGGAGAGCCCCGACGGTCAACGCGACAACGACGCCGGCGACAAGTCCCTCGATCGTCTTCTTCGGCGACACCCACGGCGCGAGCTGATGACGACCGAGTGCCCTTCCGAAGAAGTACTGGGCGATGTCCATGGCTGCAACAGCCACGACGACACCGAAAACCAGGGTCCGGTATGCATCTGATCGCACAATCAGCAACGCGAAGGAGCCAAGGCCTGCCCACACCATCACGGTCACGGTGAGTGCGACATTCGCCATGGGATCAACCTTCCCCGGAACCACGGCGTAGAACAGCAACAGCAACGTCGTCGCGAGGATGAATCCAAGAGGAATCCAGAGGGCTGAGAAGAAGAAGGCTCCGAGTGATGCCGCGATGATGCCGATGAAACCGAACAACGCGATCGGCTTGCGTCCAGAGCGGGCAAGAGCTGTATAGAACTCCCCTGCGCCAAGAACGAACACGAATAGGGCAAACGCGACAAGCGCTGGACGCCACACCAATGAGGCTGCAAGGGCTGCCACAAGTACAGCTGCTGTGATCACCCTTGCCATCAGGTCGCTGGATCCCTGAGCGCGAACCTTTCCATGACCCTCAGCCTCGACAACGTCCTCGAATCCCACGACGGTCGCATCAAGACCCGGCAGCGACGCTGCCAACGCAACCTGCTCCGTTATCTCATCATCGGCCTGAGCGATCGATTCCGCCAGACCAGCATGTTCCTTCGTTGCTGTTTGGAGGTAATCGTCCTGGGAGATGTCGAACAAGTCCGGTGACGTGCCGACCGAGGAGGTGCCCTCCTCGTCGGTTTCCGATCCCCACAGCTCACCGAAACCAATAGACGCGACCGGAGCGAGATCGTCCTCGTCGGGTGTCGTCTCATCATCGGTATCGAGGACTTCGAGCTCGTCCGTGTCGTCCTCGTCTGAGTCTGTCGTTTGTCGTTCGTCGGCGATGACTTCGAGTTCCCCGGTGTCGTCATGGTCTTCGTCCGACTCATCCTCGACGATAACGGCATCGATCTCCGCGGTTTCGGCCTCGGAGTCGTCGACATCTGCTTCCGGCTCGGTGGTAACGACTGTGTCGGTCTCGGCCGTGTCGACCGCACTTCCTGCATCGTCGACTTCGGGTTCATCAACAACGACTACATCTATTTCAGCGGTCTCGCCATCCTCGGATTCTGCACCTAACGCCTGACTCCCGACGCCTGACTCCTGCTCCGTGAATTCCCTCCACTCGGCGAGATCTTCCTCGGAGTCCTGCGTTGCGAGTGCCTCGTAGGGGTCCGTTGGAGGCCCCGGTTCATCATCGAGCCAGTCGTCGAAACCCCCACCTGACTGATCCTTGTTGCGGTCATCACTCATGTTGGCTCAACGGTACCTGTTTCGTGGTCGTCTCGAATGCAATCCGCCAGTGGAGTCGGTCATACCCGTGCCTGGGGCTGGAAGGGCGGCTAGACCTCGAGGAGTTCTTCCTCTTTCTTGGCAACCGCTCCATCGATGCTCTCGGTGTGCTTGTCCGTGAGCCCCTGGAGTTCCTTCTCTGCCCGATGGATGTCGTCCTCTGAGACATCCTCGTCCTCGATCCGGTCCTTGCAGTGACGCCGGACATTGCGGACCGCGATCTTGCCCTCCTCCGCGAGCGAGTGGACGAACCTGATGAGTTCCTTCCGTCGCTCCTCGGTAAGGGTCGGGAACGCAAGCCTGATGATGTTGCCGTCGTTCGACGGGTTCAGGCCCAGATCTGCCTCTTGGATGCCGCGTTCGATGGCGGGAATCGACGACTTGTCGAATGGCTGGACGACCAGCATCCGTGCCTCTGGAACGGTGAAACTTGCGAGTTGCTGAAGCGGTGTCTCTGTCCCGTAGTAGTCAACAGTGACCCGGCTGAGCAGACCGGGATTGGCTCTACCGGTCCGAATGCCGCCGAACTCCTGCACGGTATGAGCGACTGCTTGATCCATCTTCGTGTTGGCCTCTGACAGCAATTCGTTGATCACATCTTCCTCCCGGAATCGACCACCGTCCCGACAGGTTCACCACGCACCGCTTTCGCCACGTTGCCCGGCGTGTTCATGTTGAACACTCGAATCGGGAGATCGTTCTCCATGCACATCGTAACTGCTGTCGTGTCCATGACTCCGAGTTGCTCGGAGATGGCGTGCATGTAGTCGAGCTCTTCTATCAACTCTGCGTCAGGATCGACCCGGGGATCGGTCGTGTAGACGCCATCCACCTTCGTCGCCTTGAGCACGGCGTCTGCCCCGATCTCAGCGGCGCGCAACGCAGCCGTCGTGTCGGTCGTGAAGAACGGATTCCCTGTTCCTGCTGCAAAGATGACGATGCGGCCCTTCTCAAGGTGCCGAATCGCTCTCAGTCGGATGTACGGCTCAGCAACTTCTTGGATGACGATGGCTGTCTGTACCCGGCATTCGGCTCCGGCTCGCTCCAAGGCGTCGCGCAACGCAAGAGCGTTGATCACCGTGGCGAGCATGCCCATGTAATCGGCATTCGCCCGATCCATGTCCTTTGCTGTCTCACTGAGGCCACGGAAAATGTTCCCGCCGCCGACAACGATCGCTATCTCGTAGCCCTCGCGTTGAACGGCCGCTATCTCAGCGGCCGTTCGATCGACGGTCAACGGGTCGATCCCGTAGCCAAGTTCAGAATCTGCGAATGCTTCGCCTGAGAGCTTGAGAACGACCCGTCTTTTCGCCATATGTCAGCCTTCCCCGATTTCGACCCTTGCCATACTCGCGATTGATATGTTCTCGCCCATCTTGATGGCAAGACCCTGGACCAGCTCGCCCACAGTACCTTCGAACCGGTCTGAACGAACAAAGACCTGATCGACGAGGACGTTGTCCTTGTAGAACGCGTTGACACGACCGTCCACGATCTTCTCGATGATCGCATCAGGCTTGCCCTCGTTGCGCGCCTCTGCCGCGATGAGTCTCTTCTCCTCATCGAGGACGTCAGCGGGAACTTCCTCGCGGACGACCCAGAACGGCTTCGCAGCGGCAGCGTGCATCGCTATGTCATTCGCTGTCTGAATGAACTCGTCGCTCTTGGCTACGAAGTCTGTCTCCGATGCCAGACCAACGAGCACTCCAATGACCGGACGACCGGCCTGGTTGTGCATGTACACGCCGACCACACCTTCACCCTGTTCGCGTCCGGAGCGTTTGTCGACCTTGGCAATCCCCTTCTCGCGAAGGATCTCCTTTGCCCGACCGGCATCGCCGTCAGCCTCGGTGAGTGCCCTCTTGGCATCCATCATCCCCGCGCCAGTCTCCTTGCGCAGAGCTTGGATGTCTTGTGCTGTGAAATCTGCCACTTCCCTACTCCTTGGCCTTCTTGTTGCTGTCCGCCGGCTTCGCATCCTTGCGCTTTGCCTGGGCGATCTCGGCACCAGCAATGCAACCGTCAGCGATGACGCCCGCTACGAGGTGTGCAGCGCGTATGGCGTCATCATTGCCTGGGATCACGTAGTCGATCGGATCCGGATCACAGTTCGTGTCCACGAGAGCGATGATCGGGATACCGAGTCGGCTGGCTTCGGCAACAGCGATGTGCTCAGCATTGATATCGATCACGAAGACCGCATCGGGTTGACGGCGAAGGTCACGGACACCGCCGAGGACCGTCTGGAGCTTGACGAGTTCGCGACGCAAGCGGAGTCGTTCCTTCTTCGGAAGGGACTCCATTTCACCGCTCTTTTCCATCTGCTCGAGCTCGCGCATGTACAGGATCCGCTTGTGGATCGTCTGGAAATTCGTGAGCATGCCACCGAGCCAACGGTTGTTGACGTACGGCATGTCCGCGCTGACGGCCGCATCTTCGATCGCGGCCTGGGTCTGCTTCTTCGTTCCGACGAACAGAACCGTGCCACCGGCCGCCGTGATATCGGACACAACCTTGTGTGACTCATTGACGGTTTCAAGCGTCTGACGAAGGTCGATGATGTGGATCCCGTTGCGCTCCGTGAAGATGTAGGGGCGCATCTTCGGGTTCCATCGAGCGGTCTGATGACCGAAATGAACGCCAGACTCCAAGAGTTGGCGCATGGCTACTGCTGCCATGATTGTTTCTCCTTGTTCGGGTTCTGCTTCCGTCCATCCTTCGAGCCCCCGAACGCCGGCTCGCGCCGACGCACCACACGGGGATTGCAATGGACGTGTGTGATGGGGGGAAGTGTATCGAGGCGTGAGGGCAAAGAGGTGGGGACATGAGCTCGCCCTCGGCGAGCGAC
>JBDLJV010000107.1:0-7545 GCA_039714175.1 Actinomycetota bacterium | reverse complement strand
GCTTCTGGTCTTTCGTCTTTCGTCTTTGATCTTTCGTCTTCTGCGAAGGTCCAGTACGTCAGGGCTGCCAGGGCCGCGAGGGCCAGCCCGATGCCTCCGACCAGCCACAGGGTCGATCGGTCAAAACCTTCGTTGACAGGTTCTGCGGGCTCTCCTGCGACCACCAGCGGATCGACACCGATGTCGGTGAGTGTCACCGACTCGGACCGGAAGGTCTCCCCTTCGGCTTCAAAGGCATCGAAGACGATCTGCCAGTCCTCGGCAGTGGGGAACAACACATAGCCAGCCCACGTGCCGTCATCCATCGGCGTGAGTGCGGTCGGCGGAAGCTCCTCGAACGAACTGAACGGTCGCACGAGAACGGCTTCGAACGTGCGGTCGACCTCAACAGAGATCTCGACTCCGAGTCCGTTCGTGTCGTCGACGGCCCTGCCTTCGACGACACCAAAGGGGGACGAGAGAACGAGAATGGCGATGAGGGAGAACACGTGCAGCACGCTGAGTAGCGTAGAACAGGAGATTCCGCTCCTTCGGTTCTTGCTACGCTCCCCGACTCACGATGAGGGATTCGATGACCGGCAAACAGACACTCCTCGACAAGGTCTGGGATCAGCATGTCGTCCACGCGGGCGAGAACAGACCGGATCTGCTCTACATCGATCTGCATCTGGTCCACGAAGTCACGTCCCCTCAGGCGTTCGAATCACTCAACCTGACCGGACGATCGGTGCGGCGCCCGGAGCTCACGCTCGCGACGATCGATCACGCGGTCCCGACCACGCCTCGTGACGAGCCGATCGACGATCCGATGTCCGTCAAGCAGATTGCGACGCTCGAGAGGAACACGGCCGAGAACAGCATCCCCCTCTTCGGCCTCGACGATGTTCGGCAGGGCATTGTCCATGTGATCGGACCCGAGCAGGGGGCGACACAACCGGGCATGACGATCGTGTGTGGCGATTCGCACACCGCAACCCATGGGGCTTTCGGAGCCCTTGCGTTCGGGATCGGTACCTCCGAAGTCGAGCATGTGCTTGCCACCCAGACGCTGCAACAACGCAAACCGAAGTCCATGGCGGTCACGGTCAACGGTGACCTGCCGTACGGCGTAACGGCAAAGGACATCATCCTCGCCATCATCGCCAGGATCGGGACGGCGGGGGCGACCGGTCACGTCATCGAGTATCGCGGCTCGGCCATCAAGAAACTCTCGATGGAGGGCCGCATGACGATCTGCAACATGTCGATCGAGGCCGGCGCCCGCGCCGGCATGATCGCCCCCGATGACACAACGATCGAGTATCTCAAGGGTCGCCCGCTGGCGCCGACGGGAGAAGACTGGGATGCAGCCGTTGTTGCATGGAACAACCTCCACACGGATGAAGACGCTGCCTTCGACACCGAAGTCACGCTCGACGCCACCGAGCTTGAGCCGTACGTGTCGTGGGGCACGAACCCCGGCCAGACGCTGTCCATCTCGGCGTCGGTACCCGACCCCGCCGACTTCGACGACCCGATCGATGTCGACACCACACAAAGAGCCCTCGACTACATGCAGCTCGAAGCAGGCACACGAATCACCGACATCGCGATCGACCGGGTGTTCATCGGATCATGCACGAATGGCCGCATCGAAGACCTCCGAGCGGCAGCGGCTGTCCTCGAGGGTCACCACATCGCTGACACCGTGACGGGCATCGTGGTGCCGGGATCGGGACTCGTGAAGGCCCAGGCCGAGGAGGAGGGCCTCGACGCCGTGTTCCTCGCCGCCGGGCTCGAGTGGCGCGAGCCGGGATGCTCCATGTGCCTCGCCATGAACCCCGACGTGCTTCTCCCCGGAGAACGGTGCGCGTCAACGTCGAACCGGAACTTCGAGGGACGCCAGGGACGAGGCGGCCTCACACACCTCGTATCGCCCGAGATGGCTGCAGCAGCGGCGATCAACGGGCACTTTGTCGACATCAGGGAGATGGGCTGATGGAACCCGTAGGCACGATCACCGGGCGCGGCGCTCCCCTGCCACGAGCCAATGTGGACACGGACCAGATCATCCCGAAGCAGTTCCTGAAACGTGTGGAGCGCTCCGGCTTCGGTGAGTTCCTCTTCTACGACTGGGCAGCAGATCACGAGGGCGAACCCGACGCGGATTTCGTACTCAACAAGGCGGCGTATAGGGACGCTGTCGTCCTCGTCGCCGGCCCGAACTTCGGTTCGGGATCGTCGAGGGAACATGCCCCGTGGTCGCTCCAGGACTGGGGCTTCGAAGCGATCATCGCGCCGTCCTATGCAGACATCTTCTACAACAACTGCACAAAGGTGGGTCTACTGCCGATCGTGCTCTCCTCCGATGAGGTAGCGGCACTTACCGCAGTCGCCGAGAATCCGGCCAACGAGATCACCGTTGATCTCCAGACCCAGACGGTGAGTGCTGAAGGCTTCTCAGCGACCTTCGACATCGATTCGTTCACGAAGCACTGTCTCCTGAACGGTCTCGACGAAATCGCTCTCACTCTTGAGCACACAGGCGAGATAGACGGGTACGAGCATGACCG
Source organism: Actinomycetota bacterium (assembly GCA_039714175.1). Lineage (GTDB taxonomy): Bacteria > Actinomycetota > Acidimicrobiia > Spongiisociales > UBA5794 > B3-G11. The sequence goes on along the minus strand of JBDLJV010000107.1, from coordinate 4,993 downwards.
TCCGGCGTACAAACCCACTATCCGGCGCTGACGACCAGGCATACAATCGAGTCATGCTGACCGTTCGCCAGTACGAGGACTCCGACTACGACGTCTGCCGGAATCGCCTGTGGCTACAACTCACAGAGACCCACCGGGAGCTCTACAACGCGCCCGAGATCGGTGGGGACGATCCCGGCCTGACCTTCGACGAGCATCTGACTCGCGTAGGGCCTGAACGACTCTGGGTTGCCGAACTCGACGGCACGGTTGTCGGGTTGACTGGCCTGATCGTGGGAGACATATCCACGGCGATCGAGCCGGAATCAGAGATCGAGCCGCTCGTGGTCGACGAGAACGCCCGGGGGCAAGGGATCGGTAGCGCTCTCGTCGACTTCCTCAAGGAGTACGTACCTGCGAACGGTCTTCCTGAGCTCGTCGTCGGCACCACGGGACGCAACAAGCTGATGCTCGAGTTCCTGAAGAAGCAGGGATTCGACACGATCGGCACTGTCAACTTCATCCTGCAGGAGAACTACAGCGTGCAGAATTGGTCCGACGGCGCAGAAATATCGGGCGTAGCGTTCAAGGTATGAGCACGCCCACTCGCCAGGAGCAAGCTGAGGCCATCCTCGATCAGAAGGCCCGTCGGATGGCGTCGCACATGCTGGGTCGTCAGGCGACCACCGGCTCGGACTTCGCCCAAGCGTTGACCGTGGAGCGAATCGACATCGTTGCTCAGATACCGGATCGCGATTCCCTCATGTCTCTCGGCCGGAACCACGCTGGGCCAAAGAACGGACTGTACGTCCTCGATCACCCCGACGGCTACACGGTGTACCAGCAGCACAATGGCGAGCCATATGAGGTTTTCAGCGCCCTCGATTTCGACGCCGCGAGAGACGCCGCGATCGATTGCCTCGTAATGCTGAACGGGATCCCTTTCCGAATCAGCTGATTCGGAACGAAGCGAGCATCAAGGCGAACCCCTGCTCGCTGTCCGTTGTTCGGGCGCGATACAGCGGGTACAGTCGTCGCGAGAATCTGTGGAGGTGGCTTTGCGTATCGGTTTGTCGGTGTTGACCGCGCGTCCGTCGAGTTGGGGAGAACTGCGCGATGCTGTCGTGTCAGTCGAGGATGTCGGATTCGACTCAGTGTGGGTGCCGGACCACATCGAGAAGGATCTTGGCGGTCGGACCATGTCCTTCTACAACTCGACTGTCATGTTGGGCGCGATCGCCGAGGCCACACACCACGTTGTGATCGGCGCGCTGGTGAACAACGCCGCATGGCACCACCCCTTCCGGCTCGTGCATGGTGCAGCGGCGCTCGCTGAGATCTCGAACGATCGTTTTGCACTGAGTGTCGGCGCCGGTAGCGGACTCGGCGAGTACGGACTCGTTGATGCTCCGACAGATCACGCGTATTCGCGGTTCGCTGAATCGGTCAAGATCATGCGGCGATTGCTCGATGGCGAGGAAGTCACCGATGAGGGCCGATTCTGGAGAACCACCGGAGCCCGGGTCACCGGTATCGAGCAGTACCGGATTCCCTTAGTCGTCGGTGCGACCGGCCCGAGGTCGATCGACCTCGCGTTTCGCTACGGCGATGAGTGGAACACCTTCGATCTCTCGGGAACACCGGTGCCGTCGGTGCTTGCCGACCGAATCAGCGCCGCGGATGCGGCACAGACGGAGCATCACCGTCAGGTCAGGCGCTCGGTGGACCTGATGGTTTCTCCTGCACCGATGCCGGGGATGGAACACGTGCCGACGATCAGCGGCACACCGGACGACATCGTCGAATCACTCACTTCCTTCCATGACGCCGGTTTCGATGAGATCCATTGCTATGGGCCTCCCCCATCGGTCGTCGGCGAAGTTCTCTGGCGCCCCATCATTGATGGTGTTCACGACCTGACCTAGAGGTTCCAACCGCACACGATGCTGAGAAGAACGGGTGATATCGTGGTTGATCGATGAATGAACGACCGATGTCCGATGGAGAGCGGGACGTCCTTGACGCAGTTCTCTCACTCGAGTTCCGCGGTGCGAGCGCTCTTGCGCTTCAAGCATCAGCAATCCGAGGAGTGCGTTCATCGTGTGGATGTGGGTGCGGCTCGATCTACCTCGACGTCGACCGATCACTTGCCGAACCGACGAACGATGTCTCTATCGAGATTCCCGTCACAGCAACCTTTCCGGTGCGTCGAGGTCATGACATCGAGTCACATGGCGGTCAACTGACGGTGCGAGTACGCGAGGGCTGGCTCCACGAAATCGACGTCACGAGTGTGGGGGACGACCCTCCGAAGATGCCTTCGCCGGATGATCTCTCCTTCTATCCGGTTCCCCGGGGCGCGACCACCGACTTCGGGACAGATGGAGACAGCGCCAACATCGCCAGTGCAACACTGGGCGACACCTTGATTGTTCTTGGGTCGAAGCTGATCGACTTCGTGTTTGGTCGATGACTCGCAACCGTTTCGAGAAGATCTGAGCTGTGATCGGTGCGACGAGGCATCATGCCCGGGAAGGCCGAGCGCGAGCGACTTCGGTTGCCCTGTCGGACAGTTGGGGGGCTATCCCGGGATCCAGTTTCGCTCTCCTTCCGGTGCGATGTAGTCGATCGCTTCGGCAGCTGACATCGTGAGTTCGAACTGCGCTGAGATCGTCCGTCGGCTAATTGTGCGTCCATGGTCACAACGCATCCAGTTCTGCCCACACGTGCCGATGTTGGAGCGCAGATGGCCTCTGCTCTCTGCTCTTATCTCCTCTTCAGAAACACCTTGTCACCGACTGACACCTCAATCGGGTTCGGTTGGTGATCGGCGGCAACAATGAACCCACGGCGACCATCGTGGAGGTCGGCAAGGGCGTCCTCGATGTTCTCCAACGGCGCAATCTCATCGAGGCCCAGCATGAAGCTGGTGAACTCGAGGCACGGTGCAGCAACCCGTGGACGCTCGAGAAGGAGATCACCGTCCGAGGTCTCAACCACAAGACCTTCTCCGAGGTCATCGAGCCAGAGCGCAGGCCCATCGACGATCAAGTTCTCTCCCGCTATCCCGATCGGTGCATTTCCGAAGCGATCAGCCATTGCTGAGTAGTGACCGGTGAACCCGACGGACAATGGGCGGCGGCCACCTCCGCGGCGCGACGGATGTGCCTTGTTGTGGGCATCGACGATCCATGCTCCCCCATACCAACCGAGCATCCCCCACGCGTCAACAGAGGCTCGCTCGACGGGCAGGATCTCTTCGGGCAGGTAGCCGGTGCCCTTGACCTTGATCGGGACGCGTTGCACCTGCAAGCGGACGACCTCACCGATGAACTCACCTCGCTGCATCTGAGCGTTCCTCCATGACTTCGTTGAGCAGATCCGGCCGATCCGTGACGATACCGTCCGCGCCCAGATCGAGAAGACGCACCATTTCTTCCTTGTCGTCAACCGTCCAGAAGTGGACCTGTTTCCCTGCTTCGTGCACGGCGTCGATCAGCTTGGTATCGACTGAGACGCCCTTCGTCTTGTACGGAAGCTGATAGGCATCGACGTGGGACGGTGCACTCCGTCCCACCCGAGAGGCCGCATACATCGCTACCGCATCACGCGGGCCGGCCGAGGTGGCGACCCTCCCCTTTGTGATACGCCTGAACCTCGCAACCCGCCGATCGGAGAAGGCGCCTATGAGCACCGAGTCCTCTTTGCCCATCTTCCTGACGATCTCAGCAGTCGCCCACTCGCTCCCCTTCGCCTTCAGATCGATGTTCACGTAGAGATCCGGATAGCGATCGAACGTGTCATCGAGTCGGGAGATTCCAATCCCCTGTCCTCGCAACGGGAAGGACTCTCCGTCGGGGGAGAATCGGTACGCAGCATCGAGGTGTTGCAGGTCTTCCCACCGCCACTCATCGACACGACCGACACCATTGGTGCACCGTTCGAGCGTGTCATCGTGGAACACAACCACGACACCGTCCGCTGTGACCTGAACATCGGTCTCGACGTACTTGTACCCCAGGTCCTCGATCGCTCGATCGAACGCGTGCCATGTGTTCTCGGGCCACAGCTCCCGGCTCCCCCGGTGGGCAAGGCGAATCGGGTGCTCGCCGGTGAAGTACGGCTTCACGTACATGCCATCGGTCCCAGTGCTCTGTCCACGAACCTTTGCGACGTTCTGTCGGCCAGGACCCTACCTCGCTGCGTTCTCGTCCTCGATGCATTCACGAATGCGCCTTCGTCCTGCGGCCTTGCGAGCAAGGCCCCTGACTCGACATTGACACCCCGAACGTTCATGGACAGAGCACTAGATGATCCTGCCGCGCTTGATGACCTGCGCCACAAGGTCCCCATCGGGGCGGTACGCGAGATGCTCGTGGGTCGGAGCATCGAGGAAGACGAGGTCGGCGAGCTTGCCCGGGCCAAGTACTCCACGGTCATGGAGGCCCAGTGCCAGGGCACCACCGCGCGTCGCCGCCCACACCGACTCGGCGGGGGTCAACCCGGCGGTCACGGTTGCCAACGAGATGATGAATGGCATCGACTCGAGGTACGCAGTGCCCGGGTTGCAGTCGGTCGCGATAGCGACCGTCACGCCTGCATCCCAAACGCGGCGCCCATCAGGGGCCGGCAGGCGCATCGAGTAGGAGACTCCCGGCAGCAGCACAGCGACCGTCCCCGCTTCTGCAAGCGCGGCGAGATCATCATCGGTTGCGTGGTCGAGGTGATCAGCTGAGATCGCCCCGATCTCTGCCGCAAGTGCTGCGCCTCCACTGTGCGAGAGCTGATCGACATGGAGGCGAACTTCGAGCCCGCGCGCTCGCGCTGCATCAGCGATCCATCTCGTCTCGCTCGTTGTGAACGCCGCGTCATCGCAGAACACGTCGACATATGCAACACGATCGGAGACAGCATCAAGCATGTCTCCACCGACAAGACCGACGTATCCGTCGCGGTCGTCTGCGTACTCCGGTGCTACGACATGGGCACCGAGATACGTGGGGATCGTGTCTAT
>JBDLJV010000106.1:0-7546 GCA_039714175.1 Actinomycetota bacterium | reverse complement strand
CCTCCTACGCCTCCGTTGTTCCCTCACGATTGAAGTCGTCCTCGAGGCGGACGATGTCGTCCACTTCCGGGGTGGCTACCTCGATGATGTCGACGTCACCAGAGGCGGGGGCTTCGAATCGGTGAACCTCGAGCGCTGCGATGTCGTACGACTCGCCCTCCTGGAGCTCGAGGATGCGGGCTTCATCACCCTGGCCGAGGTGCAGGTGGAGGGTGCCGGAGAGTACGAAGACAGACTCGCGCTTCGTATGGTGATACTGGAGGCTGAGGCGGTTGCCCGCGTTCACGTGGATCTTCTTGCCCGTGTAGTAGGGCGTCTCGGTCCAGATGTACTCATATCCCCATGGCTTGTCTACATGTCGTGTCATGGCATCGAGCGTAGCGCCGATCGCTACGGGAACATTCCCGGCTGTCGGCCTGAACCAGGGGGACCGGCGAAGGCCTGAGCAATGGGCATCCATCGTTCGGCAGCATCGCCGAACACCTCGAGTGACGTATCGTCGAGATGTCTCCTCTGGGTCACGACCAGACAGAAGTCCTCAGCATCCCCACGCACGAAACTCTCCTCGACGGAGTCGTTCCAAACCCACGCATCTCCGCCGGGACCCGTGAGTTCGACCCGCACCTTCGTCGCAGGCTGTGGCAACCCGTTCACGGTGAAACTCCAGCTCATTGTCTTCACACCGAGAAGGGCGATGTGCTGCAATCGTTTGGTCGGCTTGCGTCGGATTTCGAGAGCGTCAACGACGTCCTGTCCGTGCGCCCAGGTCTCCATCAGGCGTGCGACTGCGAAGCTGTGCGCTGACATCGGTGGTCCGTACCACGGAAGATGGGTTGACGGTTCCAGTGGCGCAAGCGCCGCGTACATCGTGGCTCGTGCTTCATCCCACTGAGATCTGAGGTTGTCGGGCGTCGACGCTCTGGCCGAGTCGAGATGCGACTCCATGTATTCCTCGACATCCTTGGCTATCGCAGCGACGCCCGCCATGAATCCCTCAGGATCGAGGATTGCCTCGGTGGCTCGGCCATCAAAGAATGCGAGATGGCCGATCTGATCCCGGACGTCCCATCCCTCGGCTGGCGTCGGCGTGCTCCATGCCTTGTCTTCGATTCCGGCAACGATCGCTGCCAAGGCGTCCTGTTCGGCGCGCAGGTCGGCAACGATACGTTTCACGCGTTGGTCTTTCGCCACTCGTTGTTGAGTTCCTCAGCGATGATCATGCGACGGACCTCCTGAGTGCCTCCACCGATCTCGTAGAGCTTCGAGGCTCGGTAGAGACGGTTGACCTCGGTCTCCCACATGTAGCCGGAGCCTCCATGGATCTGCAGGGCGTCCGCGGTGATCTTCGCGAGTTGGTCGGCACCGAACAGCACGACCGCGGCGGCAAGTTTGTGGATGTCGCCTCGTCCACCTCCGCCGATCTCCAGTTCACGTGCAGCCATGAGGCCTCGGTAGGTGAGCGTGCGCACCGCCTCGAGTGAGGCGTACATGTCGGCGATCTTTGCCTGAACCATCTGGAAGTCTGCAATCGGTTGGCCGAATTGCACCCTGCTGTTCGCGTAGTCGACCGAGAGCTCGAGGCACCGTTCAGCGAGACCGATCGCACCACTGGCGAGATAGATGCGCTCGAGGTCGAGACCGCTCATCGTTACTGCCACGCCCCGGTTCTCCACGCCGAGGAGGTTCTCGGCCGGGACGACACAGTCCTCAAAGACGAGTTCTCCAGTGGGCGAGCCGCGGTATCCCATCTTCGAGAGTTTCTGTGCAACGCTGAATCCCGGGAAGGAGGACTCGACGATGAATGCTGAGATGCCGTGCGCACCCGCCTCAGGGTTCGTCTTGGCGTAGACGAGGACCACATCGGCGATCGGGCCGTTCGTGATGAACGTCTTCGTCCCGTTGAGGATGTAGGTGTCGCCGTCACGCACAGCGGTGGTGGCCATCGAACCGAGCGCATCGGAGCCGGCACCGGGCTCCGTCAGGCCGAGAGCACCCACCGACTCGCCCGAGCAGAGACCAGGCAGGTACGTGCGCCGCTGGTCTTCGTTGCCGTTGCGGTAGATGTTGTTCGCACAGAGGTTGTCGTGGGCACCGATTGACAGTCCGGCAGCGTGATTCCACTTCCCGTGGGCCTGAGCGATGAGGCCCGCCTGGAACAAGTCGAGCCCCTGACCACCGTATTCGACGGGGATTGTGAGGCCGAGTTGGCCATTGGCGCCGAGGAACTCGAACAGGTGGTCCGGCCACCACTCCTCGTCGTCCATGCGCTGAGCGAGGGGAGCCAGTTGCTCCCTGGAGAAACGATCGGCGGTGTCGTAGATGAGCCGGTCGTCGTCGTTGAGGTCATAGTTCCGTGCTTCCACATCCATCTCCCTGTTGCAGTGAACACTACTCACTCATGAATCTGCTGTCATATCAGTATGCGACGGTATAGAGTGGGCTCTACGATGTCAACTAGTGAATTGCATTCACGCCGAACGAACGGAACGTCGCGAGCGATTCTCGATGCCGCGCGCGATCTCTTCGCTGAACGGGGATTCGAAGGCACAGCCGTCAGTGACATCGCCGGAGTTGTTGGTGTCGCAGATGGTGCGATCTACAAACACTTCCCCTCCAAGCGGGCCGTGTTGTTCGAGGTGATCAGGGAGTTCTACGAGCCGGTGATCGATGCGTCGGAATCGTCCCTCGCCGGAATCGATGGGATACGCAATCAGCTCCGGTATTTGATCTGGCTCCAGCTGCGAGCTTTCGCAGAGGAGCCGGAAGTTTGCCGGCTCATCATCGCCGAGGCCCGCCCCATGGAGGATTACTACCAGTCAGAGATCGCAGAGTTGAACCGCCGGTGGACATCGCTGTTCGTGGGTGTTGTTAGCGAGGGTCAGGCGACCGGAGACATCCGAGACGACTTTCCCGCATCCCTGGTCAGGGACCTCGTGTACGGAGGCATCGAACACATCGCTTGGGCAGCGACGTCGGGGCACGGCAGCATCGATCCGGATCGCATGGCCGACGATCTCATGCGTCTCGTGTGCGAGGGACTCCAGCCTCCACCGAGTTCGGAGGATCTCGATGCCCGCGTTTCCAGGATCGAGGCGTTGCTCGCGGAGGCGGAGCGATGACGGTTCTCAACAGTGTGCTCGATACCTCGTCAGAGGAGTTCGCTGCGAATGTCGCCGCGATGGAGGAACACCTTGTGGCCCTTGAATCCCTTCTCGACCAGGCGAAGGCCGGCGGTGGGGAGAAGTATGTAGACCGTCATAAATCTCGCGGGAAGCTGCTGGCGAGGGAACGGATCGAGTTCCTCATTGATCGCGATTCAGCCTTCCTGGAACTGTCTCCTGTGGCTGGGGCGCACACCGAATACAACGTCGGCGCAGGCGTCGTGACCGGCGTCGGTGTTGTCGAGAACACGGAGTGCATGATCGTCGCCAGTGACCCGACCGACAAGGGTGGGGCCATCAATCCGATCGGCCTCGCCAAAGGCCTGCGCGCTCTCGAGATCGCGGCGCAGAATCGTCTACCCGTTGTGTACCTCGTCGAGTCTGCCGGTGGCGATCTCCCACGTCAGATCGATGTATTTCTTCCCGGAGGGAAGACGTTCAGAGAACTGACCCGACTTTCAGCCGCGGGTGTTCCGACCATCTCGCTCGTCTTCGGGAGTTCCACAGCCGGCGGTGCGTACTTGCCGGGCATGTCCGACTACACGGTGTTCGTCGAGGGACGGGCAAAGGTGTTCCTCGGAGGCCCACCGCTTGTGAAGATGGCGACAGGCGAGGACTCGACCGACGAGGAGCTCGGCGGTGCGGAGATGCACGCGACCACTTCGGGTCTGGCCGACTTCATGGCCGTCGACGAGCGTGACGCCATCCGATTGGGGAGGATGATCGTATCGAGGCTGAACTGGCGGAAGCAGGGCGGCGGACCAAGTGCCCCGGTCGTTGAACCGGTTCATGATCCAGAGGAACTGCTTGGCGTCGCGTCTGCGGATCTCAAGGTGCCGTTTGACATCAACGATGTGATAGCGCGGATCGTCGATGGTTCCGAGTTCGACGAGTTCAAGCCTATGTACGGCACGAGTCTCGTGACCGGGTGGGCGAGGATCCACGGCTTCGACGTTGGCATCCTCGCGAATCACCGGGGCATCCTCTTTTCAGAGGAGTCACAGAAGGCGACCCAGTTCATTCAGCTTGCGAATCGTTCGGACACGCCGCTGCTCTTCATCCAGAACGTGACAGGGTTCATGGTGGGAGCGAGCTACGAGCAAGGGGGCATCGTCAAGCACGGTTCCATGATGATCAATGCGGTGTCGAACAGTACGGTGCCGCATCTCACCTTGCAGGTCGGCGGTTCCTACGGGGCGGGGAACTACGCCATGGCGGGCCGCCCGTACGATCCGAGGTTCGTCTTCGTCTGGCCAAATGCGAAGACCTGCATCATGGGCGCGGAGCAACTCGCCGGGACTCTCTCGATCGTCGCACGAGCAGCCGCCGAGCGGACGGGCGTCGAGTTCGATGACGAGGCCGATGTCCAGCGTCGCACGATGATCACGATGAAGATCACACAGGAGGAACAGGCCACATACCTCTCCGGGCGTGTCCTTGACGATGGCATCATCGATCCACGAGACAGTCGCACCGTTCTGGGAATTGCGCTTTCTGCCGTACACAACGGAGACGTCGCCGGTACCGATCGCTTCGGCGTATTCAGGATGTGATGGCGGTGTTCTCCAAGATCCTCATCGCCAATCGCTCCGAGATCGCCAGACGCGTGATCAGAACGTGTGCATCCATGGGCATAGCGACGGTTGCAGTGTTCTCAGAGCACGACGCCGACGCGCCCTTTGTCCACGATGCGGACGAAGCGGTGGCGCTTCCCGCCGGATCCTCCTATCTCGACATCGACGCCATCGTCGAGGCAGCAAGGCGTACCGAAGCAGCCGCCGTCCACCCCGGGTACGGGTTCCTTGCTGAGAATGCGTCGTTCGCTGCAGCCGTCGAGGCAGCGGGCATGGTGTTCATCGGTCCGGATCCGGCGACGATCTCGGCCATGGGGTCGAAGCTCCGTTCCCGGTCACTCATGGAACAAGTCGGTGTGCCGCTACTGCTGAGCGCAGAGATCGATGTGGGAAGTGACATCAGCGCCGCTGCTTCTGAGATCGGCTATCCGGTGCTCGTGAAGGCATCGAGCGGTGGCGGGGGAAAAGGGATGCGCATCGTCACGGAACCATCGAGTCTCGACGACGCTATTGCTGCCGCGACTCGCGAGGCGGAGTCTGCATTTGGCGATGGCACCGTATACCTCGAGAAGTACGTCGAACAGCCGCGACATATCGAGGTCCAGATCCTTGGCGACGGCACTGGCAATGTCGTGCATCTCTACGAACGCGAGTGCTCGATCCAGCGACGCTTCCAGAAGATCATCGAGGAATCCCCGAGTCCCGGGCTCGACGACGAACTGCGCCAGGAGCTGTGGCAGGCCGCTGTCGCAGCAGGTCAGGCTGTCAACTATCGCGGAGCCGGTACGGTGGAGTTCATCGTGGATGCGGATGGAGGATTCGCATTCCTCGAGATGAACACGAGACTTCAGGTCGAGCACCCCGTGACTGAGATGACGACTGGTCTCGATCTGGTACACGAGCAGATAGCGATCGCCGCGGGCGTCCCACTGATGAGCCAGCACGACGTGCCGGCGCAGTACGGACATGCCATCGAGGCACGACTCAACGCTGAACGCCCGGCTCACGGGTACCTACCTTCGACCGGTGTCGTACGTCGCTTCGGCGTCGACGCTGATGTGCGCGTCGACACCGGGATCGAAGAAGGATCCGAGATCTCCCACCACTACGACCCGATGGTCGCCAAGGTCATTTCTCACGCACCGAGCCGTGGTGAGGCGGCGGCACGCCTGAGCGCAGCCTTGCAACGGGCGAAGATCCATGGCGTGGACACGAATCGTGATCTGCTCGTCGGAGTTCTGACGGATGAGGATTTCCTTGCCGGGGCAGTCGACACGCACTTCCTCGACCGGAAGGGCAACACGCTGTCGAGAGCCCGCGCTACATCGGATGTTGTGAGTCTTCACGCGGCGGTCGCCGCGCTGGCCCTCCAGGTCGACGCTCGGCATCGAGCGACGGTGCAGACCTCTCTTCCCTCCGGATGGCGGAACGTGCAGTCCCAGGTTCAGCAGCGAACACTTGCCCACGAGGACGATGAACTCGATATCGGATATCGCATAGGCGGAGCCGTCACGTCGATGACAGTGAACGAGTCAGCAGTGAACATCGATCATGTGTACTCAGCCACGTCGTCATGCGTTGACATCAGCGTCGACGGCGTCCGGCGGACGTTCGATGTTGACATCAATCTCGGCAAGGTCTACGTCGACAGCGCACTCGCCGCGACCGTGTTCGTGCAGATCCCTAGGTTCGAAGAGCCGGGTTCATCGGTGGACAGCGGCTCCATGATTGCGAAGACACCCGGGACGGTCGTTGCGGTGCAGGTGGATGTCGGCGACGTTGTCGGGGCGGGCGATGTTGTGATGATCATCGAAGCGATGAAGATGGAGCAGGCGATCGTCGCTCCTGAAGCGGGACACGTCTCAGCGGTCCACTTCGCCGTCGGAGACCAAGTCCGAACAGGGGAAACCCTCGTTGAGGCGGAGACCGATGGCTGAGCCCATCCGCATAGCGAACGCGTCAGGCTTCTACGGCGATCGGCTCGCTGCTGTCCACGAGCAGGTGACACTTGGTGACATCGACGTTGTCACGGGTGATTACCTCGCAGAGCTCACGATGCTTCTCCTGTGGAAGGCGAAACAGAAGTCTCCAGAGAAGGGCTATGCGGTCACCTTCCTGCGTCAGATGGAAGCCACGCTCGGGGAGATTGCGTCACGTGGGGTCAAGGTGGTCGCCAACGCCGGTGGGTTGAACCCGGCTGGTCTCGCGGATGAGCTGCGCACGATGATCGAAGGACTCGGGTTGAGCCTTCGGGTCGCCCACGTCGAAGGCGACAACTTGCTGCCGGTGATAGATGATCTCGTTGATCTCGAGGTGCAAACGCTGACGGCCAACGCGTACCTTGGAGCGTGGGGAATCGCCGAGGCACTCGGCAGGGGAGCCGACATCGTCGTCACGGGGCGAGTGGCCGATGCGGCTCTCGTCGTCGGTCCGGCTGCGTGGCACCACGAATGGCGGCGTGATGATTGGGATGCACTCGCAGGTGCCGTTGTCGCAGGTCATGTTCTCGAATGCGGTGCTCAGGCAACCGGCGGCAACTTCGCCTTCTTCCGCGAGGTGCAGGATCTCACGCGGGCCGGATTTCCGATTGCCGAGATCGCAGCTGATGGTTCGAGTGTGATCACGAAACACGAGGGAACGGGGGGTGCGGTCACTGTCGGAACGATCACCGCACAGATTCTCTATGAAATCGACGAACCGGCCTATCGGACGCCTGACGTCGTGGCTCATTTCGACACGATTGAACTGAGCCAGATCGGCCCCGATTGCGTGGAGATCACGGGCGTTCAAGGATCCCCGGCACCGGAGCTC
>JBDLJV010000105.1:0-7625 GCA_039714175.1 Actinomycetota bacterium | reverse complement strand
ATGGGTGACATATCGAGACACATCCTGATCTGCTTGCGGTGACTAGTCAGCTGTCCCCCCGTGATCCGCGATCTGTGATCGCTCGGTGCGCAGAAGGGTGATGCTGAAACCTGAGACCTGAACTCCTTCTGCATCCCCCTCCTGGCTCGCGAGCTCGCCCGTCCTCCCACAAGGGGAGGACCTTGATGGGTCCGGGGAAGGGTCCCCCTTTCACAGTGTCCTGTCGTGATTCCGAACGCGCTGCTCAAACGAACCGAGGAGCTAGTGGCCTGGTTCACACACATCGGACCCCATGTGCCTCGACGATGCGTGATAATGGGTCGATGACTTCTGCAGAGAGCACCAACGCCGACTTCGTGAAGCGGGTCTTCGAGGACGGGTGGAACCGATCTGAGTTCGGGTTCCTGGATGGTGCAACAGCGACTCAGATCCCCTTTCACTACAACGGCTCGACCCATGTCGTTGCCCACGATTCCCTCCCCGGTCTCGTGCAATCGTGGCGGGACGCCTTTCCCGATCTCACAATGGTGCTCCGACATGTGATCGCGCAAGGGGATCTCGTTGCAGCGGCGCTCACGCTCACGGGAACGCATCAGGGTCCATGGCTGGACCACGAGCCCTCAGGGGCGACCGTATCCGTCGAGGAGATGATGGTGTTCCGGTTCGATGGGGGCGTGCTCGTAGAGATGTGGGAGGTCTTCGACGATGCCGGGTTGCGGTCCCAAATCTCTCGACCCTCGGCCCGTGACAGCTGACCGGTCGTTGAACTACATGCGTGCCTGCGACTTCCGAGGAGTTCAATGACACTTCACGACGACGAGTTTCTCATTGACCGAGAGATCGTGGCCGATCTTATCGCCGATCAGCGGCCCGAATGGTCCGGCCTGCCACTGCGACGCCTCGAGACCTCAGGCACGGTCAACGTTGCCTATCGGCTCGGTAACGACAAGCTGATTCGGCTCCCGCGCACCGAAGCCTTCCAAGACGGCCCATTGCACGAGTCGAGATGGCTGCCCAGACTGGCGCCCGACCTGCCCCTGGAGGTTCCGGAGCATCTGTGGCTCGGTAGGCCCACCGAGAGATACCCGTCGCCGTGGTCGGTTCTCCGGTGGATCGAAGGTGGAGATGCGACGCCATCAGCCTTGTACGACCTCGACGGCGCCGCGACGCGGTTGGCGGGGTTCATTCTCGACCTCCGGAGCATCGACACGACCGGAGCTCCTGACTCCAGCAGCCGCGGCCGGGGTCTTGCCGCGAGCGATGCCGCCTTCAGGCGCTACGTCGATCGGTTCCCTGCTCAAGGTGCCACATCCGAGATCGTCGGCATCTGGGAATCATGTCTTGCCGCACCCGAGTGGACCGGACCGCCAACGTGGTTCCACGGCGACCTGCACTCGGGCAACCTGATCGCCAGGGATGGTGCTCTCGTCGGTGTGGTTGACTTCGAGGGTTGCAGCGTCGGAGATCCAGCCAGCGATCTCATCGCTGCGTGGTGGCTGTTCGATGATGACAGCAGAGCGGCATTCCGCGACGTCATCGACCCCGACGAAGCCCAATGGGTCAGGGGAAAGGGCTGGGCGCTCTACATGGCTGTCGCAGCCATCCCGTACTACGGGGACTCGAATCCGGACTTCGCAGCGATGGCGCATCGCGCCCTTGCCGAGATTCTCAGCGACTGACCTAAGCTCGCCGCATGCAACAGCGGATCTTCTCAGGCGTACAGCCCACCGGCAACATCCACCTCGGCAACTACCTGGGTGCCTTCAGGAACTGGGTGCAGCTGCAGGACACCTACGACACTATCTACTGCATTGTCGACCTCCACGCGATGACAGTCGATTACGACCCCGAGGAGCTCCAGAAGAACCGCATCGACACCGCCAAGGTGCTCCTCGCCCTCGGCGTCGATCCGGATAGATCGCTTCTCTACACCCAGAGTCAGGTGCCGGGCCACGCAGAACTCGCGTGGATCCTCGGAACGATGACGCCGATGGGCGTTCTCAACCGGATGACGCAGTTCAAGGACAAGACCGCCAAGGGTGCCGCGTCGAATCTCGGCCTCTACGCCTACCCGGTGCTCATGGCCGCGGACATCCTCATCCACCGAGCCAATCTCGTACCCGTCGGGGATGATCAGCGCCAGCACATCGAGGTGACTCGGGATCTCGCTGAGCGATTCAACAACAAGTTCGGTGACATCTTCCCGATACCCGAGGGCTACATCCCGGAGACATCGGCACGAGTCATGTCGCTCACGGAGCCCACGAACAAGATGTCCAAGTCGGATCCCCAGATCAAGAGCAGGGTCTCTCTGCTCGACGATGCCGACGTGATCCGTAAACGTATCCGCTCTGCCGTGACCGACAGCGATCCTGAGGTGCGGTACGACGTCGCAGCCAAGCCAGGGATCTCGAACCTTCTCGAGATCATGTCTGGCTGCACAGGGCAGAGCATCGACGAACTCGTCGATGACTACGCATCCGGCGGCTACGGCCTGTTCAAGGACGCGGTCGCCGACGCCGTGCTCGCGGAGATCGGTCCTTTCAAGGCGCGGTTCAAGGAGATCAAGAACGGTGACGTGCGCGACATCCTGCGGTCCGGCGGCCACCGCGCCAACGAGATGGCTGACGGCTACATGCGGGAAGTCCGCAAGGCCACCGGTATCAAGGGATTCTGACGGATATCGGAAGTCGGAAGTCGGACTCTGAAATCTGATGTCTCTGTCGCCGCTACCCTGCAGCTATTGCTGGCGCTAGTGGAGGTTCGCTGTGGAAGTCGAGATCGGGAAAGGGAAATCCGGTCGTCGGGCCTGGGGCTTTGATGACATAGCGATCGTCCCAACAAGACGGACCAGGGACCCGGAGGATGTCGATCTGTCGTGGGAACTCGACGCATTCACGTTCGATCTCCCGATGATGGCATCAGGAATGGACTCCGCCGTGAGCCCCAATACTGCCATCGAGATCGGCCGACTCGGAGGTCTCGCAACCCTCAACCTCGAAGGCCTCTGGACGCGGTATGAGGATCCGATTCCTGTCTATGACGAGATCGCAACGCTCGGCAACGAGAACGCGACCCGGCGCATGCAGGAGCTCTACGCCGCCCCGGTGAACCCGGATCTCATCACCCAGAGGGTCAAGGAGATCAAGGATGCCGGTGTGATCGCATGCGGAAGCCTGACGCCCCCCACGGTTGCCAAGTACGTCGATTACGCGAAGGCCGGCGGTCTCGATGTCCTCGTTGTCCAGGGAACCGTCGTATCCGCTGAGCATGTGTCGTCGCGAGAGGAACCTCTCGATCTCAACAGGTTCATCCGCGAGGTCGAGATGCCGGTCATCATCGGTGGTACGGCATCGTATTCCGGCGCGCTTCACCTGATGCGGACAGGCGCCGTTGGTGTGCTTGTCGGTGTCGGTCCCGGTGCCGCATGCACCACGCGCGGCGTGCTCGGAATCGGTGTTCCGCAGGCAACAGCCATTGCCGATGCCGCAGCTGCGCGCTCGGCCTACCTCGAGGAATCCGGCAGGTATGTCCACGTCATCGCTGACGGTGGCATGCGTACTGGTGGCGATGTATCGAAGGCCATTGCCGTCGGTGCAGACGCCGTGATGCTCGGTTCGCCCATTGCCGCCGCCTCAGAGTCGCCATCGAAGGGCTTCCACTGGGGCATGGCCACATTCCATGCGACTCTTCCCCGTGGCTCCCGCGTTCAGACAGGGATTCTCGGAACCGTCGAGGAGATCCTCCTCGGTCCGGCCCACGAGAACGATGGCCGCCGCAACCTCTTTGGCGGGCTGCGCGGATCAATGGCGACCACGGGCTATGCGACAGTCAAAGCGTTCCAGAAGGCTGAAGTCATGGTTGCTCCCGCTCTCCAGACCGAAGGGAAGCAGCTCCAACGGTCACAGGGCGTGGGGATGGGCTGATGGCCGGCCCCACCATCTCCGGCCACGCCTCACAAGGCGATTTTGACCGCGTCCTCGTAGTCGACTTCGGAGCGCAGTACGCCCAGCTGATCGCACGCCGAGTTCGTGAGGCACGCGTCTTTTCCGAGATCGTCCCGAGGGATATCACAGCCGCCGAGGCGCTGGCGAAGGAGCCCGTCGGAATCATCTTGTCGGGCGGACCATCGTCCGTCTATGCAGAAGATGCCTACGGGATCGACCCGGCGATCTTCGATCTAGGGATCCCCGTCTTTGGCATTTGCTACGGGCATCAAGTGATGGCCAAGGAACTGGGCGGAACGGTTGCATCGACCGGTACATCGGAGTTCGGCCCGGCATCCCTGACCGTGGAGGGCGAGTCCAGATTGTTCTCGGACCAGCCCGACACCCAGCAGGTGTGGATGAGCCACAACGATGCCGTATCAGAGGCACCGGAAGGATTCGCCGTGACCGCATCGACCCCTGATGCGCCCGTTGCAGCAATGGAGAACGTTGAGCGCGGTTTCTACAGCGTCCAGTTCCATCCGGAGGTCAAGCACACCGAGCATGGACAGCGGGTGCTCGAGCACTTCCTGTGGGACGTGTGCGGGGCGAGACCCACATGGACACATGTCGGGATCATCGAGCAATCAGTCGACGCGATCCAAGAGGCCGTCGGTGACGGCGTTGCGATCTGCGGACTCTCCGGCGGTGTCGACTCATCCGTTGCAGCAGCGCTTGTGCACAAGGCGATCGGCGACCAGCTCGTGTGCGTGTTCGTGGATCACGGGCTGATGCGCCAGAACGAGGGCGAGCAGGTCGAGGAGACCTTCCGCAACACCTTCCACATGAACCTCATCCACGTCAAGGCGCAGGACCGGTTCTTGGCTGCGCTCGACGGTGTCACCGATCCTGAGGAGAAGCGCAAGATCATTGGGGAGACCTTCATCCGTGTCTTTGAAGAGGTGGCTGCCGGCATCGAAGGTGCCGATCATCTCGTGCAAGGCACGCTGTATCCCGACGTCATCGAATCCGGGACCAAGGATGCCGCCAAGATCAAGAGTCACCACAACGTCGGCGGACTGCCGGATGACATCGAGTTCGAACTTGTTGAACCGCTTCGTGACCTGTTCAAGGATGAGGTCAGGGCAGTGGGGGAGGAACTCGGCCTTCCCGAGGAGATCGTGTGGCGCCAGCCATTTCCCGGCCCCGGTCTTGCGGTCCGGATCATCGGCGACATCACGAAGGAACGCCTCGACATCCTCAGGGCTGCCGATGCAATCGTGCTCGACGAGATCCACAAGGCCGGGCTGTATCGCGAGATCTGGCAGACCTTCGGTGTCCTGCCGGCGATCAAGAGCGTCGGCGTGCAGGGCGACGGCCGCACGTACGCCTATCCGTTGATCGTGCGAGCGGTGACTTCCGACGACGCCATGACCGCCGACTGGGCTCGCCTGCCTTACGAGGTCCTGGCGAAGATCTCCTCTCGAGTCATCAATGAGGTCGACGGCATCAATCGCGTCGCTTACGACATCTCATCGAAGCCTCCAGCCACCATCGAGTGGGAGTAGGACAGGAGTCAGGTTTCAGGCGTCAGGCGTCAGGCGGACGAGCGCTCCAGATGCTTGACAAAGGCGTAGATCATCCGTCGTACCTCATCTGCTCCTTCATGAAGATTGGCGAGGTCGTGGGAGTCGCCGAGTTCGAGATTCTGAGCGATCGTCGTTTGGGTTGCGAGTTCGCATCCCGAGCCATAGGCGTACCTGAGAAACTTGGCGAAGTCACCCGGCAGATCTCGACCGCTGCCTTCCGCAATATTGCTCGGGATTGACACAGCTGCTCGGCGCATCTGGCTTGTCAGGCCGAATCGTTCCTCCCTCGGGAAGTCAGCCGTGGCGTCGTAGCAACGGTGAGCCAACTCGATGGATTTCTGCCAAATGAGGAGTTCCTCGTACTTACGCATGCCCCATGAGTATCACGTGTCGATTCCGGTTGGAAGAGACCTATCCGGACTTCCTCACCTGATGCCTGACGTCTGAAGCCTGAAGCCTGACTAGTTCCCAGCGATCCGGGGGATCGCTGGGAACTAGTCATAGTCCTCAAGACCTGTGTCGAACCGTCCGATATGCGATGAGTAGACATGACTTCCGACTTCATGGTGGACTGATGGACTGGCAGAATGACCCTGAGCTCGAGAAGCTCTTCAGGGAGGAACTTGACGAGCGATCGAGCAGCCTGGCCGAGGGTGGCAGGGCAATGGTCGCCGGCGCGATTACCCAGGAACTCTCCGGTCGCATGCTTCGTGAGGGGCATACGATCAAGGGAACTGGTCGCGTCATGGGGTATGAAGGGATCGCCCGGGGGGGCGAGACATGCGAGTTCGTCTGGCGGTTCATTCAACAGAGAGATCTCCAGCCCTCGTCGATGTTGGGTCACGCCCTTGTCATGCTTGCTGAAGCGATTCCGCACGGACTCGATGGTGAACATGCCGGAATCTCAGAGTCGATCCAAACGGTGAGGGAGATCGTCACCGACGAGCCACTGCTCGAGATGCTCCCGGAACCACTCGAAGAAGAGCAGGCCGATGCACCGGTGCCTGTAGCCGATACCGCCACAGAACCCGTCGAACCGGTGGAACTCGGTGAGTCCGAAGCTGATGTGCCTGCGAGTGAGTCCGACGAAGTGGGTGCCGTCGACGAGGCTCCCGAGGCGATCGACGAGGTTGTCATCGCAGATGGTGCCGATGCTCCCGACGAAGCCGAATCTTCAGGGTTCGATGCCGACGACGATGTGGAGTCACACGACAGCGACGAACCGCTCGTATTTGAGCCAGGACCCGATGGAAAGCTGCCGACTCCGCAGATCACCTATGAACTCGTCCCGGAGACACATGTCGAGGAGCCATTAGATACCCCGGTCGAGGCTCCGACTGAGCACGACGTGGAGGTTCCGGCTGACAATGCCGTGGAAGCTCCGGTTATCGATGGCGGGGAACCTCCGGAGTCGGTGTCGGTAGCTCCTGCACAGGAAGCACCCACTGAGTCCGATGCGCCGCCGATGCTCACGGTTGTCGAAGACAAGCGATCAGTTCTCGATCCGGTAACCAGCCAGGCTTACGATCTCGGCGGCCTCGTTGGCGCAGTCGAGACCTGGGCGACCGAGGAATCGGTGCCGGTGAACGCCGGACGGCTCTTCCGCATGATCAATGATGTCGCCGCCGTGCGGGTCGATATCGACTCCGCGGTCCGCCAAGCCTCGTACGTAGCAATGGACAGCGGACCGAGTGGATCATCCAGCGCCGCGGACGGACTGATCGAATCGCTCGAGACCATACGACATGCGATGGTCCAGCTCGAAGGCGCTGCCCTCGGACTCACTGTTATCCCCGTCTCGAGCATCACGTCGACACTGCCGCAACTCGTGAAGTACCTCTCGAAAAAGGTCGGGAGGCGAGTCGAGCTTGTTGTCGAAGGTGAGGACACGCTCATCGATCGTCAGCTCCTCGACCGTATCGGTGAGATCGTCCGCCAGTTCGTAGTCAATGCGGTGGCCCACGGTCTCGAACCTGAAGACGTTCGTGTTGCTTCCGGGAAGGCGTCGGTTGGAACCGTTCGCGTGGCGACATCCAGAGACGATCAGCATGTCAAGCTCACCGTCTCAGATGACGGCGCAGGGATCGACTGGGCTTCCGTGAGGGAGAAG
>JBDLJV010000104.1:0-7657 GCA_039714175.1 Actinomycetota bacterium | reverse complement strand
GAGCAGGCCGGCGTCGCTGAGACCATCGATGAGATACGACGCTGCGCGATCCTTGATCGAACCGAACGGGTTCAACCATTCGAGCTTGAGATACACGTTCTCAGCAGTCGTCGCATTCCGTACGCGCACCAGAGGTGATGGGTTGTCGACGTCAGGGAGAAGATCCCGAATGTCCTCGTACCTGCGCAGAGCGCGATCCGACGCCCTCATAGGTCTGGATTGTGATCGAGTGGTCATGCAAGGTCCTTTGTTGGGTACCGGGACCACCCACAAAAGCAAACCCGCTCAGCGGGTGTGCCGAGCGGGAGGTGTTGGTCATTGGATCTGGTTGGGGATGACTCTACGAACCTCGGCGCGCGGCGCTTGCACAACAGCAGCAACACATCGCAGGGGTCGTTGAGCACTTGTTCATCCCACGATGATACCCGGCCAGATCCGGCCACATGACGATTGTCTCAAGCCATGATCAACAGGTCGGCGCCTGGTCTTCCCCCATCAATCCGAATCGTGTTACCAGAATTCCTGAGTACACGGCTGCGCAGTTCTTTACGAAGTGCTAACTTCGCAGAGAACTGCGAGTCGCTGCTCGCGGTCCGGGCTAACGAATAGGAAGCACCACACATGCAGATAGCGCATTGCCCTGAATGCGGCCATCTGTTGACAGAGGGACGGGTCAGCACCGAGGTGGCGAGGACGACGACAAGAGCAGAACTCCAGCCGGTGGCCGACAACCCGGCCACGAGGTTCCGAGGGAGATTCCTCTTCGGTTCACACGAGCTGGGGAACTTCAGCCACCGTATAGAGCCCTACAGCGTCCGCGACTAGGGCCAGGATCACCGAAGGCCCATCACGCCGGATGCCGCCGAACCATTCGCGTATGCTTGTGCAAAGCTACGGGAGGAAGCCCCAGTGACCGAGCACGATCCGACGCCAACGGACGACGCCCCCAGTGATGAACCCTCAACCACCGACGAGCTCCAAGAAACCGCCAAGAAGCTGGTCGCCCAGCTCTCAGGAGGCGAACGCTTGATCGCCATCGGTGCCCTGTTGATTCTGGTCATCGACTGGCTGCTCGCCACACTGATTCTCGACGACTACGGCCTGTCCAATATCAGCGTGTTGATACCCATCGGCGTTCTCGCAGCGATGTACTTCTTCTACTCAGGCTCTGAAGCTCCGTGGCATCCGCTCTATGGCACCATCATCAAGGTCGGTGCGTGGGCCATGGCGATCATTGCCCTGTATGCGTTCATCGACGACACCCTCATCACCAGTAACCGGTACGAAGGGGCCACGATGTTCTACGAGCTCGTGTTCTACGCAGCTGGAGTCCTGTTCGCTGTTGGTGCCTGGCAGCTTCGAGGGGATAGCCGGTAGCGAGTGCTTCTCATCGTATGAGACGGATGTCGCGCACCGGGATGAGCGTGATCCGGTCCGGATCAGGGTGCATGCTCACCTCGCCCTGTCCCCCAACCTCGAGACGACGCGTGAGGAACTGAGCAGCAGTCTGGAACTGGCCGGACTGGCCCGTGAGAACGAACGGGTCAGCGTTCGGCGTGAATAGCGTGCCTTCGAGTTGGTTACCGGCTTGACCGCCCAACTGATGAAGCTCGCGTGCTTCAGACCAGGGCGCGAGATCCTCGAACCTACTTGCAGCCACATTTGCCGTGCCTCCGATGGGAGCGATCCATGTGAGCGATCCGGAGCCGCCACCGAAGTCGATCCATCCTTCATCCAAGTACACAAAGGTCTGCGTCATGGATACCGATCGATTGGGAGCGCCCGCATCCAACGAACCTGTGGCATCCGTCACTGCCCGTGCCGCAATCACATCGAGCCAGGCCTGCATCGGATCGCTTGATGCAGCGGAGACAGATGAATGCGGGAACGGTTACAGGCTCGCCGGTGGCTGAACGTCGAACCAGTCGGCGAGACGTCCAAATCCCTCCGTGAGGCCAATGCGTGGCGCCCACTCGAGAGCTTCTCTGGTTTCGCGCTGGTCGAACCAGTGAGCAGTCCCAAGCTGCTCCGCAAGGAAGCCGGTCAGGGGAGGCTCGCTCTGGGTTGATCGTCGCTCCCAGATCCGCTCGACCATATGTCCGCCAGCACGCGCTGCCTGATAGGGCACCTTGAGGCTCGGCGGTTCCAGACCCGCTGCCATCACGATGCGGTTGATGAGCTCTTTCACCGTCCTTGGCTGTCCGTTTGTGACAACGAACACCCTGCCAGCCAACTGTGGGGCGCGATCGAGTGCGGCGACCGTTGCTTCAGCAGCATTGTCGATGTAGGTGGTGTCGATGAGCGCCGCACCCGTTCCAACAATGGCGAGCCTGCCCTCCCTTGCGCGGTCCACGATCCTACCGATGAGCTGAGCGTCCCCCGGTCCCCAGATGAGGTGTGGGCGGAGCACGACCACTGCCATGTCGGGTGAGTTGGCTTCCAGTGCGATGAGCTCGGCCATTGCCTTGCTCCTGGCATAGTGTCCCCTGGCTCCTTCCGGGTCCGCGGGTCCAGCGGAGGCTCCGACCAGAGACTGCCCTGCATGTGCAACGGACGGAGACGAGATCTCCACAAAACGTGAGACGCCGGCCTCGCGGGCTGCCGCGACGACGTTCCGGGTTCCGACCACATTGGTTGCCTCGAACCTCTCCCACTCCCCCGTCACCGATGCGAGCCCGGCGACATGGATAACAGCTTCGACGCCCCTCATCGCACGCACACACGCCTCGGTGTCGGCAACGTCACCAAGGTGTTCTGTCACATCGAGGCCGCTGGGTTGACGCTGGAATACCGAAACTTCCTCACCGCGCTCGACAAGTTGGTCCACGATGGTGCGTCCGAAGAGGCTCGTCGCCCCGGTTACGAGGACTGTCATATGCGTCCCATGCGGCCACCAGCCAGCACGTTCTCAGCCCACGTCGCTATACGAGTCCGATCGATCTTCGAATTGTGGCGCTTGTCCACCGGAAGCGATGGCACTGTGAATACGGCCGCAACATCAATCGATCCTGTGACCGAGCGAACCCGGTCTGCAAGATCCTCATCTGCCAGACGAGGCCGTCGATCGGTACTGCCAAGACTTGTGACCACGACAACTTGCTGCGTTCCAACGGGACCGACGCCAACCACCGCTGCATGGGACACATCGTCGAGCGTCTCCACTGCGTGTTCGATACCGACGGGCGTGACCGGCCCGGCACCAGTTGTGACGACGTGCCCGATTCTCCCCTCGATCCACAATCGGCCTTCTCCATCGAGGTGTCCCACATCACCGCTTCGATGCCATCCCTGAGGCTGCGAGGCAGCAGTCTGTGTTGCCCACAACTTGTCGTATCCGTCCCTCATGTGTGCTGCACTGATGCACACCTCGCCGACGGTGCCTACCTCTGAACTGAGTGCACCCACCGCGCTGCCGTTCGAGTCGATGGCGCTGATCTTCACGTCAACGCCTTCGACAGGGTGGCCGACACAGACACCCTCCCGTTCACCGGCCACATCGATCTCGGTGAGGCTGATGTCGGCGACCGGCATCACTTCGGTCATGCCGTACGGTGTATGTGCCTCTGCAGTCGGCATGTGAGACGCCGCGGATCGCAGGACTTCGGCAGATACGGGCGCACCGGCCGAGAGGAGAAGCCGAACGCGCTCGAGCACCTGCCGTTGTGAGGAGTACAGCTTGTCAGCCGTCGCCGATATGTTGCGCAAGGCGGCTGGAGATGCGAACACGAGTGTTGCATCCACCTCGGCTGCAGCATCAGCGAGAGCCGACGCGGACAGGCTTCCCGGCGAGGTCACCTTCATCTCAGGGACGACAGACGGGATCCCCATCAATGTCCCCAGAAGGGCAAAGGGGCCGAATGCCGCAACAAGGCTGTCCCCCTCCTCGATGCTGTAGAGGTCTATCAGAGCGTCACGTTGTGCCTGCATCTGGTGATGTCGGTAGGCAACGCCCTTAGCGGGTCCGGTTGCTCCGGACGTGAAGCCGATCCCTGCCTCGTCAAGTGGCCCCGGAGGCTGAGGCAGTGATACACCGGATTCGCTCTTGCGGAAACCGTCAAGTGACAGATCGGTACCGAACAAGCGCTGCTGTGTCGCCGTAAGCAGGTTCGTCGAGATGCGAACACCCGGCCATCGCATTGCACGCGCCGCGGACAGCGCCCGCGGGATACCGATGACGTAGTCCGGATCGGCGCTTTGGAGCGCTCGACCCATACCGCGTACACCGAGCCCTGCATCAGCAAGCACCACCACTGCTCCAACTCTCCAGGCGGCGAAGATGCTCACGGCAAGGTCAATACCCGGCGGCACAAGCATCGCGACCCTGTCGCCCTTCTGGAGTCCGACACCCGCCAAACCACGAGCCACACGATCGATGTCAACGTGGAGCTCGGCAAAGGAAATGGCTGCTTCCCTGCCACCTGAGCCCATCTCGACGATGGCAACCGTATCATCGTGCTGCCTGCGTTCGATAGCTGCCCAGAGAGGCTCCCTGTCAGGGTCAACCGGCACTTCGACCCCAACCGAATCCAATTGGTCCAACCACGCGTACAGGGCCGAGGAGATGTCGGCATCCTCCGGGGTGAGATGACTCGCTCCGATGAATCTGTGTGTCCTCGCGTGTGGCAGCCGTGCCTCGAGGTCGTGGAGGTACAAGTCTGAGAACACAGGATCTGACGGCCCCCAAAGCAGAAGCGCCGGAGTCTCCCCGAACGACTCAAGGCTGGCGGCGATGGCGT
The DNA here is from genome assembly GCA_039714175.1 of Actinomycetota bacterium. GTDB lineage: Bacteria > Actinomycetota > Acidimicrobiia > Spongiisociales > UBA5794 > B3-G11. The sequence goes on along the minus strand of JBDLJV010000104.1, from coordinate 2,921 downwards.
CAAGTACCCCGCTGGTTGGATGATCGTCGCTCAATGGGATGTCTTCGACGAAGGCTGCAATCGCTGCCCTTCGATCAGACGTCCTGTACGGAGCCTCATATGCCTTGCGGACCGGCTTCGGTGGCCTTGGTCGAGAGATCGCCATGGCTCCGCGCACGAATGTCAGTGTTGCCTGACAGACGAGCCTGAGGACACCGGGCAGACGAGCCATCCGAATCAGTCTGGGAGCGGGTGATCCCACAGGCTGGTGGACCGCTGTGTTCATCAGCACGACGCCCGCCACCTGATCCTGGTGCCGTTGCGCCCACCCGAGCGAGATCGGACCGCCCCAGTCGTGGGCGACCGTCACGACCGGACCCGTCACACCCAACTCGTTGGTGAGCGCAGACAGGTCATCGATTCGCTGCTCAAGCCGACGGACGGTGCCCGTCCGCTCGGAGAAACCCATGTCGAGGTGATCGACTGCGATGACTCGGACATCATCGGGTGCATCTGCGAGCAGATCCCGCCACAGGTATGACCAGGTCGGATTCCCGTGGACGCACAGGAGTGTGAGCTTCGGGTTGTCGACGTTGTTGTCGAGGATGTGCCACGTGCGCCCAACACCGTCGAGATCGCGGGTCTCAACGAGCCTTGACCATTCCGGGTTGAGGCCGGGGAGGCCCGCTGGTGGCAGAGTCGCTGGAGACAGCAACCCAGCGGTCACCAGGTCAGTTCCATAGCCGACGCATTGATGCCTGACCCGATACCGAGCAGCATCACTTGGTCTCCTGCCTTGAGGGACTCAGACTCTCGCGACAGCGTGATCGGGATGGATGCCGGTCCAACGTTGCCGAGGAACGGGAACGTGAGGGGCACCCTGGAGATGTCGATGCCGAGACGATCGCACATGAGGGACGTGTGCACCTGGGATATCTGGTGGATGATGTACCGGTCGGCATCGAGCCAGCCATGTTCCTCTGCGTCGCCCCACGCCAGCTTGGATACGTGGAGGCCAGCTTCGAGGAGTGACTTGGTATCGGTTCGCATCTTCTCGTGGCTACCAACGCAGAGATTGTGGTGACTGGTATCCGCTCGTGCGATGCCTCCGACGATCTTGTGGCTCCCGGGATTCTCTGAGTGACGTCCGACCACGGCAGCGGCACCGCCAGACCCGAGGGTCAGCGAGGCGAACTCCGAGAAGAGATCCGCCATCGTTGCATCCTGGGAGGTGAGACGAGCCAACGTGTTCTCCTGGAGCTCGCGACTACCTTCACCGTCAACTATGAGCGCGTAGTTGATCTGACCACTGTCGATCATGTTCCCTGCGATCTGGAGCGCATTCACGAAGCCCAGGCAGGCGTTCGAGAGATCGAAGTTCAAGCACCAGCTCGGAAGATCGAGAGCGTTGTGCACGGTGACTGCTGATGACGGTTCAAGCCTGTCTCGACACACCGAGGTGTCTATGAGAAGACCGATCTCCTCAACACGCACTCCGCTGGCCTCGATCGCTTTCGCACCGGCCGCCGCTGCCGCATCGGTGTAGAGGTACCCCTCCGGCCACCATCTGCGTTCCTTGATACCAGCGAGACTCTCGAGAAGGCCTGGCTGGGCCCCGACACGCTCATACGTCTCGGCGAGTAGCTCATCGAAGTGGTCAGAGGTCACTACCTCGGGTGCTTCCACATGAGCAATCGAGACGATCGCTGCGTCGTTCAGGCTGTAGGCGGCGTTGCCGGACATCGAGGTTCTTTCGTAGGGAACGTTGAGATTGTCGCAGGGATGGGTTGGTACGCTCACTTGGTCCCTCCCGGATGCCATCGGCCATGCATCAACGTTATGCGGCGGACACCGGCGTCTAGATTTCCCACGCTGGTTCGCAACGACCTGAAGGAGACGGGACCGCATCGTGCACCCTTGATATGATCGAAGCATGGACATCCGTGTACTCGGACCACTTGAAGTGTTCGACGGGGACACCGAAGTCGCTCTTGTTGGGCCGAAGAGGAACGCAGTCCTGTCAATGCTGATCGCTCTGACCAACTCCGTTGTCTCAACGGACCGGCTGATCGATCAAGTGTGGGGTGGGAACCCTCCAGCATCCGCGAAGCGAGTCCTCGTTGACCAACTGGACGCCGCCTCCTGAGGATCATTGAGTTCGAAGCACCGCCGATCGCATTCACCTCGGCCCATTCGTCGGTCAGTACTGAGGTGACCCGAATCGCGGGTCGGTTGCATCCGGCGTCTCGGCAGTTGGCACCTCGATGCCGGTGATCTGCTCGAAGGCGTGGAGGTCCGCCGACCGGTCCTCGCTGTGGTAGTTGTGGATGCCCTGGCCGACAACGCGGGCAACGAGTATCGCCAAGTCCTCGATTCCGCGTCGGTCCCAGGGAACATCATCTCCCTGCCACGCTTCCAAGCCTCGCAACTCCAGGTACGTGCGACGCTCTGCATCGCTGAGATTCCAATGATCCCACGCGTGCGCCAGTTCGTGCAGATAGACAGCCGTGGTGCACACTTCCACACGCCACGGGATCCCCGAGTCGTACTGAATCCTGCCCCATGCTCCGAATCGGTCCCGACAGTCATCGCGGAAGTAGATATCAAGTCGTGGCAGCTCGAGGTCCAGCTCATGGAAGCGATGGACCGCCCACGACATCTTCTCCGCCTGTGCTTCTGTGGCCCCATGGAAGAGGAACCAAGGCGATTCCCCTGTGGCGGAACCATCCGCTGCCACTTCCTGAATCGAGGTTTCTGGCGACGGCGGACCGGGGAGCAATGGCGAAGCACTCGAGATAGCTAGGGCGATTGCGAGAGTCGCTGCGGCGATGCGGGTCTGGGTATCCATACCGACACCGTCCGACCCCGAGCTTGTCGAACAGTCATCAGCGTGTTGTCAGACGGTCATCACCGAGTTGGGAATCGTTAAGAGCGACAACTGG
>JBDLJV010000103.1:0-7745 GCA_039714175.1 Actinomycetota bacterium | reverse complement strand
TCCGGATGGGTGGCGCTCAACACCTCTGTGTGGAAGGGCGTCGGTTATCCGACAGACCTGTGGCCAGCACTCTCAGCCTTGGATCCCGGGGCAGGTGGCCTTGCGGTCGCAGACATGAACTCGGTCGGTGAGGTCGTCGGAACGTATCACAGCGGATTCGCCCGATCCTTCTCGTGGAAGGAAGGCTCCGCGATGGAGAGCATCGGGCCGCCGCCTGCGTACAACGGATTCGGTGCTCTCGATGCGACGGGCATCGATGACGACGGGTCGATCGTCGGTTTCTATGGTGTCTCCTCCACCTCGGTCTGCGGCTCGACGAACTGCAGCTTCATCGTGTCCCCTGACGGCGTTGTCGATCTGATCACCAACGAAGCACCGCTTTCGGCTCAGGGAATCGACGGTGGCCTTGTTGTCGGAGCGGGCACGTGGACCGAGGGCGGTGGCTACGTCGCGTTTCCCAGCTCTGGCCTGGGGTATGACGCGAACTCCTCCGGCACGATCGTGGGTCATATAGCTCCAGGGGATGGAACGGTCCAAGCGGTGTACTGGCCCGGACCCGGTTCTACTCCGATTGACCTGGGGAGGCTTCCGGGCGACACGATGAGCCAGGCGCGTGCGATCAACGACGACGGGTGGATCGTGGGATGGAGTGGCACTTCGGCGAATCCGAACGTTGCTCGCCGTGCCTTCCTCTGGCGACCGGGCATGGGCATGATCGATCTCGGGTTCTACCCGGGTGACACCACAGCTGACGCGTTCGATATCAACTCCGCTGGAGTGATCGTGGGCACGTCCGGGTTCGGCCCCGCCATCTGGGACATCAACGGGGTGTTCGCCGCCGACTATCCCCCCAAAGTCGAGCTGCTTGGTGATTTCACCGTGGCAGCTGGCCAGTTACTCAGCGAAACAATCAATATCTCCGACCTGGAAGGGGATGCGTTCACAGCTGTTTGGTCCGGGCTGCCGGCCGGAGCCAACTGGGACGGGGTCTCCCAACTCACGTGGCAGACTGCGCAGGGCGATGAGGGAAGTTACCCGGTGACCCTGACGGTGACACAGGATTCCCAATCGCTCAATGTGACCACGATCGATGTGACCATCGAGGTGAGTCCCCCTGCCCCGACACTTGATCCGATCGGCAGCCAGACCGTGGCAGCCGGCACGTCGCTGACCTTCACCGCGACAGCGACTCCTGGCACATCCGGCAATCCGTTGTCGTATTCCCTCACCACGCCGACGGCGATCGGAGCGAGTATCGACCCAGCGAGTGGCGTCTTCTCATGGACGCCGACGTCCGGTCAGATCGGTGATCACTCCGTGGTTGTCGAAGTGGCTGAGGACGTGTGCAACGGTGACCCGCTCTGTGGGATCCCTTCAACGACCGACTCGGAAGCCATCACAATCACTGTGACGGGTGGGGATCAACCACCGGTGCTCACACCGATCGATTGGAGAACTGGGGAGCACAACACGATATCCATCTCACGATCCTCCTTCCTCTACGACCCTGACACCCCCATCGACGACATCACGCTGACGCTTGAGGCAGGGATCGACCCGGTTCCACCGGGCGCCGTGATCAACGGTGGTTTTGAGTGGACGCCCGGGGAGACCGACGGCGGGAAGACGTTCGAGTTCACAATACGAGCGGCAGACACGTCCGATCCCCCGAATGAGGTGACAGCGCCCGTCACCATCACGGTGGTCGAGACCAATTCGCCCCCGCACATCGATCCGGTTCCGCTTCAGGAGGTTGCCCTCGGTGACACGCTGACCCTCATGGTGCCCGCAACCGATCCGGACATCCCGGCCGACACGCTCGAGTTCATACTGTTCTCAGGACTCGGTTCATTGGATCCTGTGACCGGCGAATACACCTTCACTCCCACCACTCTTGACAGCGACCTTGTCGTCATTGAAGTGAACGACGGTTTCGCGTCGGCGTCCACGTTCTTTGATGTCTTCGTTGTCGACGCCGTCGCGAACAAGCCGCCGGACGCAGTACAGGACACCTACCGAACGAACGAGGACGAGGCGCTTGTAGTCGGCCCGCCGGGTGTGTTGCTCAATGACACGGATGCGGAGAACGATCCGATGACGGCGGTACTCGTCGACCCCCCACAGCACGGCATCGTTCAACTGGAGCCGAGTGGTGCGTTCAAGTATGAGCCGGATCCCGACTTCTACGGCACGGATGCGTTCACGTACTACGCCACTGATGGGGTGCCATCTCTTCCCGCAACGGTCAGGATCTCTGTCGATCCGGTCCAGGATGATCCTGTGCTCGAGCCGATCGGCAACAAGATCGTGTCCGAGGGATTCACCCTCGAGATCAACCCGGCCTACAGCGACCCCGACGGGGATGTGCTCGACCATGCCTGGCTCGGCGACAAGCCGCCGAACACGGTGATCAATGGGATATACACCTTCGCGCCCGACGAGACCCAGGGCGGTGACGTCTACTCGGTGGAGTTCGTTGTCACCGACGGCAAGGGCGGAGAAGCTCGAGAAACGTTCACGATCACAGTCGTCGAGACGAATCAGTCCCCGCGATTGGCTCCCATAGGTGATCAGCAGGTCTTCACGGGTGACACCGTGACGTTCGACGCGGATGCGACTGACCCGGATCTCCCGGTTCAAGCACTCACCTATTCACTCGAAGGTGCCCCGGCTGGGGCGACGATCGACCCTGTGAGCGGCGTGTTCTCCTGGGTGGGAGCAACGACCGGGGGCCATACGTTCGATGTCGTCGTCCGGGACGACTGGCCGACACCACTCGAGGATCGAAGAGAGGTCACGCTCCTTGTCATCGATCCTCTGGAGTTGCCGAACGATGTCTCCATCGACTTGTCGGTCTTGGCCGGTGACCCTGACGCAGATGGCATCGTCAACCGTGGCGAGCCGGTGGCCCTGCGGGCAGCGATTGCTGAGTCGAATCCCGATGCCCCTGTGGGCGATGTGAACGTCGTCGTGAGCTTCACCGGACGTGCGACCTTGGTTGTGTCAACCGATGCGGCCTGTGAGTCGTTCGTCATCAACGGGAACACTGTGTTGTCGTGCAGTGTCGGCACGGTCTCGGTTGCGCACAATCTCGACATCGTGGTGACGCTGGATGACCCAGAGGTTTACGGCATCGACGCAGAGGTGACATCGTCTGCCAACCCCGAGACGAACGTTACGAACAACACGGACAGCCTGACGCTCGAGGCTCAGATCAGGGTGTTCATCTCGGAGCTCATCGGCGTCTCGGACACGCTCGACGTGGTCCCTCCATTGAATCTCGCGACAATCCTTGAAGCCATTGGAGTGGCGGATCTCGTTGATGTCGTTCCACCTCTCAATCTTCAGACGATTCTCGAGGCGATAGCGGTGGGCGATCTCGTCGATGTCGTGCCACCGCTGACACTGGCAACGATCCTGGAGGCAATCGGAGTAGCCGATTCGCTTGATGTCGTGCCTCCGTTGAATCTCGCAACGATCCTGGAGAACATTGCAGTCACCGATGGCGGCCAGCTGGTCTATGACAGTGATGGAAGCGGGATCCCTGACATGACCGCGACCGCGGTTGATCCCATCACCGGTGAGCCGCTGTCCGAGCTTCTTCCGGGAGATGATGTGCTCGTGACTGGAGGGGGACTACTGCCGAATTCAACAGCGACTGTCGTGCTCTTCTCCGACCCGGTACATCTGACGGACGTCGTCACCGATGCCGACGGGGTGTTCGCGGTAGTGGTGACCATCCCGGAGGACACACTTGCCGGTGAGCACCGGATCATTGTGACGGGTGATTGGCAGCTCGGTGGACAGCTGGAGATCATCTTCCCGATCGAAGTGCTCGGCCTCTGCACGATCCTCGGCACTGATTCGGCTGACTTCCTCGCGGGGACGTCCGGTGACGACGTCATCTGCGGCTTCGGCGGGAACGACATCATCTTCGGCGGTGGGGGGAGTGACATCATCTTCGGTGGCTCGGGGAACGATCTGATCCTTGGCGGCTATGGCGACGATGAGCTCTTCGGCGAGGAGGGAAACGATGTAATCTTCGGCGGGCAAGGGAACGACCACCTCGTGGGTGGTCCGGGATGGGACCTCCTAGTTGGGGGCCGGGGAGAGGACACGATTCTGCAATGAAGAAGCTCACACCACTTGTACTTGCGCTCACACTGGTGCTCGCAGCATGCTCGAGCGCGGCCGAGATCGCGATCGAGCAACTTGCCGAAGCGGATGATGAAGTCAGCAACGTCGAGATCAACGACGGTGAGATCAAGGTCGAATTCGAAGATGAAGAGGGCGGGGGTGCGCTCGTCATCGGTGGTGGCGAGATCCCGGACGGGTTCCCGATCCCTGTTCCCGACGGTGGTGACGTGACCTCTTCGATCGCCCAAGGCAACTCCTACGGCGTCATCATCAACTTCCCGGAGTCGGCGTATGACGAGCTGGTCAGCTTCTACGAGGCGTGGGTCGCAGATCAATCCGTGGAGGATCTGTTCACGAACTCATTCGAAAGTCCCAGGAGCACCGCCTGGGGTGGAACGATCGGTGAGGCGGACTTCGCTGTCAATGTCATAGATGCTTCCGACACCACTGGGACGCCCGGAACGATGCTGATGGTGAACTGGGACGGCTGAGAACTCAGCCCACTTCGTAGACGAGCTTGATGACACCGTTGGAGAACGCCTGTGACTCGACGAGGTTGAGCGGTCCTTCGCACGGTTCTGTGAAGAGGGGGATGCCCTGTCCGAGGGCGACGGGCATCACATAGAGTTCCAGCGTGTCGATCACGCCGGCCTGCAGCGCAGCGGTTACGACCTTGCCACCCCCGATCACCCAGATGCGCTCGTCGGTCACGCTCCCGAAGTCGTTGATCGCCTCGCCCGTGCGCCCGCTCGAGAAGGACACGGAGGCATCGTCAGGCATATCGAGATTGCGACTTGTGAGAACGAGCGTTGGTGTCTCGCCATACGGCCAACCGAAGCTGAGAGCCTGCTCGTAGGTTGTCGAACCCATGACCAGCGCTCCGACCTGATCGAAGAAGTCATGGAACCCGTACTCCTCCGAACCGAAATCTTCGAGGAAGGACACCGTTCCGTCAGACTCCGCGATGAACCCATCGAGTGAGACCGCGAGATACGCAACGACGTCCGATGCCATGCTGCCTACCAGTACCGGTACTTCGTGATCTCGATCCTCACCGGTACGCAGTAGCGCTCGGCGAACCACTCGGGGGTCCAGCCGTAATCATCCATCACCGGTTTGTACTTGGCGAGATAGTCGGGGTTGTCGACACACGATGGTGTGTCATCGCTGATCGTCGCCGTGCCTTCGATGACCACGATGTCACCACCCAGCCCATTCCCGTCGAGGTTGAGCGACACCCGTGAATGATTTGCCAGATTCCGCGCTCTTGCGGACTCCAGGCTGTAGATGAGAACCGAGTCCGGCTCCCACAGGAACCAGATCGGCGATGTCTGGGGTGTGCCGTCGGGAGCGACGGTCGTCAGCCAACCGATCCGCTCGTTGTCGAGACGTTCAATGACTTCTGCGCCTCGTGCATCGGTTGGGTCGATGGAAGGGACGCCACTTCGTGGATTACTCATGTTGAAATCGTACTCGTCGTCCTATCTGGGATTGACGAGTAGCGTTGTTGCCATGCGACTGCTCACCACGACGATCCTGATCGCCCTTCTCACCGCAGCGTGCACGTCGACGCCGGCCGACTCGGAAGCCACGACTACGACGGCCGAAGTCACATCGACGACCGAACTTGCAGGAGGCGGTGAGGGAACCACAACGATCCCGATCCAGGTGCCGCCCCAGATCGCAGACTACGTGGTCGAGCACGTGCAGGTCGGCGACCGAATGATGCTGCTGGCCATTGCAGACAATCCCGGGTTGCGTGCGCAGGGGCTCCAGGGAGTGGAGGATCTGCTGGACCTCGACGGCATGCTCTTCTTCTGGCGCCACGACGGCGATGCGTTCTGGATGAAGGACACCCTGATCCCGCTCGACATCGTGTGGTTCAACGAGGACGGCACCTACAAGGACCGTGCCTCGATGGAGCCGTGCACCGCAGACCCCTGCCCCACGTTTCGCCCCGCCGAGAATCTCGACTTCCGCTTCGCCATCGAGGCCCCTCCCGGCACCCTTGACTGGATCACTCCAGACACCGTGATCACCTACTCCGACTAACCCCAACCCTTCTGGCGTCCGTGACGGCGATATACCGCCGTCACGGACGCCAGAAGATCAAGAGGGTTCAATCCGAGCGCCGCGTGTGGCACCTTGGACGGATGGCTGATGCTGATCGGCTCCTCGCATCGATGGCGGCAACGCAATACGGCGTCTTCACGCGCAAGCAGGCTGTCGCAGCCGGTGTCAGCGAGCGGAGTATCAGCGACCGGATGAGTAGCGGAACGTATAGACGCATCCAACCCGGCGTTTACGCGATTGCTGGTGCACCTGAGCAGTGGCACAGAGATGTCGTTGCTGCTGTATTTGCGGCAACAGAGCCGGCCGCGGCATCTCACCGAACAGCGGCATACCTATGGGGCCTGACTGACCGTCGTCCCGACACCATCGAGATCGTGTCGCGGCGACACACACGTGTCAAGCGAGGAGACCACCAAGTGCGGGAATCGAAGGATCTTCGATCGTCGGACATCGTCGTCGTTGATGGCATTCCGGCCACGACGGCGGTCCGAACCGTTGTCGACATGGGCGCATCTGCGCCGGTATGGCTTGTGGCGACGTGCCTCGACACCGGCCTTCGGAAGGGACTCTTCGATATATGGGAGGTACAGCGTTTCATCATGCGTGTCGCCGCCAAGGGGCGCAACGGAATCGGCACCATCAGGCCCCTGGTCGAGGAGAGACTGACCTGGGAAGGCATCACCGAAAGCGATCTCGAGGATCTCTTGAGGCGGGTGGTGTCAGCAACGCCGTACCCGATGCCTGAGTGTCAGTGGGTGATTGAGAACCACGGCGAGTTTGTTGGTCGGTATGACTTCGCGTACCCGACTCGTCGCGCAATCATCGAGGCCGATAGCGAGGGACATCACATGGACCCCGTGTCGTTTCAACGTGATCGTGAGAAGCAGAACACTGCTCAGATGCTTGGATGGATCGTGTACCGCGTGACCTGGCGCCAACTCATCGACGATCCCGAGTCTGTCCGAGACATCATCGCCACGATCTGGTCCGATTAACCCTTCTGGCGTCCGTGACGGCGATATACCGCCGTCACGGACGCCAGAAGGGTGTGGGTGCTGGCGGGCGTAGGATTGTGGGGTGTTTCACATTGCGGCGTTCTATCAGTTCGCGGATCTTCCCGACTACAAGGCCCTCCAAGACAAGCTTGTCGGGCTGGCGGCCGAAGGTGGGGTCAAGGGGACGATCCTGCTGGCATCCGAGGGCGTCAACGGCACGATTGCGGGGCCGCGTCACGAGGTTGAGGCAGTACTCGACTTCCTGCGATCCGATCCGAGACTCGCAGGGTTGCAGGAGAAGTGGTCGACCTCTGAGGAGGATCCGTTCCTGAGGATGAAGGTGCGGCTCAAGAAGGAGATCGTCACGCTGCGCGTGGGCGAGGTCGATTCGATCCGCAACACGGGTGTGCACGTCCCTCCGGACGAGTGGAATGAACTCATCTCGGATCCCGACACCATCGTCGTGGACACGCGCAACGACTACGAGTACGTCATAGGCACGTTCGCCAACGCCCAGAACCCGGAGACGCGGAGGTTCGG
>JBDLJV010000102.1:0-7771 GCA_039714175.1 Actinomycetota bacterium | reverse complement strand
GCGGACTGGACATTCCTGACAACCAACCCATCGATTGGGGCCGAGATCCTCGCTGGCGCAGTCCAGAGCGGCCATGAGGGTGCGTTCACGGGCTCTGTCCCGACGTACAACTTCGCCCTGCTCGACTCGCCTGCAGGTCCGCTGTATGACGCTGTCTTCTATCAGCCGGCGTACAACGTCGGTTGGGGCGAAGACACACCGGGCAACAACGAGATGATGTCAGCAATGGCAGAAGCTTTCCCGGATCGGCGTCCGTCAGACGCATTCATGATGGGTTGGAACGAAGCCATCACAATGCACACGGTGCTCGAGACGGCGATTGCAAACGGTGATCTGACGCCTGAGGGCGTTGTCGCTGCGGCTGGTCAGGTTTCCGACGTGGACTTCGGCGGTGCATCGCCGAACCAGAGCTACGCGGGAACATCCAACGACTACGTCCAGCGTGCGCTTGCGATGTACGACCCGGATCTCGCGACGTACACCGCAGCAGGCGGTGCCGCGCAGACGCTTTCACAGGCTGACGGAACCACCGGTTCCATCCTCGTGAAGGACTTCTACGTCGGCGCAGCAGCGGCGGATTACGACTTCTCGTCTGCTTGTTACGAGCTGTAAGGGAAGACCAATTGTGGGGGTGCGGTTCGCCGCACCCCCACCAGAACACAACGTAAGGAACGCATTCGCAGATGCTTGAAGTAGCGAATCTCGAAGTTGTCTACAACGATGTTGTGCTGGTGCTTCGTGGCCTGAGCCTCGAAGTACGAGAAGGCCAGATCGTTGCGTTGCTCGGTGCCAACGGTGCTGGGAAGACAACGACGCTGCGTGCCGTGACGGGTCTCCTGGATGTGCACGAAGGTGATGTCACAAAGGGTGCCGTCACGTTCAATGGAGAACAGATCCATCACAAGGATGCGTCCCAGATCGTCAAGAGTGGGATCGCCCAGGTGATGGAGGGTCGGCGGGTCTTCGCCGAGATGTCCGTTGAGGACAACCTCCGCACCGGGGCGACCACGAACAAGGATGCGACGAACGTCAAGGAGTCTCACGAGCGTGTGATGGAGATGTTCCCTGTCCTTGCCCAGAGACGGAAGGACACGGCTGGATATCTCTCCGGTGGCGAGCAGCAGATGCTCGCGATCGGTAGGGCGATGATGGCGAATCCAACACTTCTCATCCTGGACGAGCCGTCGCTGGGTCTCGCCCCGATGCTTGTCACCCAGATACGTGACATCGTCGTTGACATCAACAAGGCCGGTACCTCGGTGCTCCTGATCGAGCAGAACGCGAACATGGCGCTCTCGATCGCCGATTACGGCTACATCATGGAGACAGGGAAAGTCGTCATGGACGGAGATCCGGAGAAGCTGCTCGGAGATGAAGACGTCCAGGAGTTCTACCTAGGCCTCCACGGAGAGGGTGGCGAGCGGAAGTCCTTCAAGGAAGTGAAGCACTACAAGCGAAGGAAACGGTGGCTCTCGTGACCGCACCACTCGTCGAATTCGAGAACGTCAGTCTTGCGTTCAAGGGGGTCAAGGCACTATCGGATATCAACTTCACCGTCAACGAAGGTGAACTGTTCGCCGTTATTGGACCGAATGGCGCTGGCAAGACGTCGACGTTCAACTGTCTCAACGGTGTGTACAAGCCCCAGGAAGGTGACATTCGGTGGCGGGGCGAGTCGGTCATCGGTATGCGCCCTGACAAGATCGCTGAACTCGGTGTCGCCCGGACATTCCAGAACATCGAGCTGTTTGCTCACATGACGGTCATCGAGAACATCGCTCTCGGCCGCCATGTTCGGACGGAGGTTGGATGGCTCTCCGGTGCCGTGTGGTGGGGCAAGGCCAAGCGTGAGGAGATGGCCAACCGCGCCAAGGTGGAAGACATCATCGATCTCCTAGAGATCGAAGCATGGCGCTTCCATCCCGTGGGGATGTTGCCCTACGGTGTCCAGAAGCGTGTTGAGCTGGGTCGTGCGCTGGCGATGGAACCCGAGCTGCTTCTGCTAGATGAACCTGTAGCCGGGATGAATCTCGAAGAGACTGAGGACATGGCCCGCTTCATCCTCGACATCAGGGAGGAACTGGGCATATCCATGATCCTCGTCGAGCATGACATGGGACTCGTCATGGATATCGCAGACCGGATCATGGTGCTCGACTTCGGGGAAGTCATCGCAACCGGCACGCCCGACGCGATCCAGGCCGACGAGAACGTCATCAAGGCATACCTGGGCGAGGAACTCGGCGTCTGAGCCGATGAGGTTCTCAACCTCAGATTCCCTGCGCCTGAAGGCTGATACCTGATGCCCTTTTTCTACACTCACCGATTGTGAGTAGGGCCACTGTTCATCGCTTGGCGAATGTTGCTGTTTGGGTGACGCTCGCGCTCGTCGCCTTGGGCGGATACACGAGGGGGAGCGGGAGTGGCTACGGGTGCAAGGGCCGGTGGCCGCTTTGTGAAGGTGGGCTCCTTGGTGGTTGGATGCCCGGGTCCGATCCCGAGATGCTCATCGAGTGGACGCACCGAGCGCTGGCCCTGACGGTCGGTGTCCTGGCGCTCCTCGTCCTTTACTCGGCGATGCGAGCTCGACTTGACGGCATATGGGTTGTCCTGCCCGCTCTCGGAGCCACGGTCGGGGTTGGCGTTCAGGCGTGGATCGGCCGTCTCGTTGTCGAGGGTGACCTCGCCAGGGACCTTGTGGCGTTGCATCTCCTCGTATCCATGCTGGTCCTGGCCCTCTTTGTGGTTGTTGCCGTGTCGAGTCGATCGGCATCCAGGGGACCGCACATGCTTGATCGGGACTGGACACGACAGCTCGTCCTCGGATCAGTCGGTGTGCTCATGGTCGTTCTCCTTGGCGCCCTTGTCCACGACATCTATGTCCCCGGTTGGCCCCTGATAAACGGTGAATGGATCCCGGACGTGTCCGATCTCGGCGCGACGAGCATTCACTGGCTGCATCGGATGAGCACGGCGATCGTGTTCGTCTACACGCTCTTCCTGCTCTGGCGAGCCTGGCGCACGTCCCGACCGCGAAGCGAAGGTGTGTTGCTGGTCGGTGCCGCATTCCTCTATTCAGTGAACATCGCCCTCGGCTACTTGCACGTGATCACAGAGGTGAGCGCCCCCTGGTTGGTGGCGGCGCATCTCGGCCTCGGAGCCATGGTGTGGGCTGCGTTCGTGGCCCTGACCATCCTGTCGTTCCAAGACCCCCGATAGAAACCCCCCCCTCATGGGGGCCGCCGAGCCTGCGAGGCCGGTACGACGCAGCATCAGACGATGTTCTTCTGCATCCCCCTCCTGGCTCACTGCGTTCGCCTGTCCTCCCACAAGGGGAGGACCCTGAAGAGGGTACGGAGGTCCCCCCTTGATGGGGGGACGGATGAGGAGCGAAGCGACGAATCAGGGGGTGTTGCTGAAACCTGAGACCTGAAATCCTCTCGCATCTCTTTCCTGACCCGCAAGCTCGCCTGTCCTCCTGCGAATGCAGGACGCGAAGAAGCGTGACGTGGGTCCCGGTCTGATCTGTGGGCTACTGTGTGACGACGATGGATCGTGAACAGACAATCAGGGACGCCCACGACGGTGATCCGTATGCACGGGCACAGGGAGTGAGGCTTGACGCGGTAACTGACGACGGAGTCATCGTCTCAATGGAGGTGACCGCTGATCACGTGAACTTCCACGGCGTAACCCACGGTGGAGCGCTCTTCTCCTTGGCTGATTGCGCCTTTGCCCTTGCATCGAACGCGCACGGCGACGCCGCTGTCGCGATCGATACACACCTTGCCATCACTGCCGCTTCCCACGTTGGTGATCGCCTCACCGCGATTGCGCGTGAGAAGACGCGCGGACGTCGACTGGGGACCTATCAGATCGAGATCACGCGAACCGACGGTCGAACCGTGGGCCTGTTCACCGGCACGGTGTTCATCAACCAGGAAGCCTGACCGCGAGCTCAGTCCCGTGCTGTCAGCTTCCATGCAGTCGGGAGCGCGATGCCAGCCAAGCCGATCTTGATGAGGTCACCCACGAGGAACGGTGTCAGTCCGGCGGCGATTGCTGTGCCCACGGAATTGATCGATGGCAAGGCATACAGCAGCCACGGGAGACCGAACGCGTAGATGATCGCGTTTCCTACGAGGAATGAAGGAATGGCGGTCCGGACAGATCGATCCCGTCCGAATTCCGCGAGGTACCCGACAACGGCCGCCGCGACAACGAATCCGACGAGGTATCCGAACGTGGCCCCGGTGGCTGCTGCCCATCCGCCGGAAGCCTGGGCGAACACCGGGAGACCGATGGCGCCCATGAGCCAGTAGATCACCTGGCTGCCAGCTCCAGCGCGGGCACCAAGGGCAGCACCCGAGATGAGCACGGCGAACGTCTGCCCTGTGATCGGCACAGGGGTGCCCGGGATGTGGATGCGAAGCTGGGCAGCAAGGGCGGTCACAAGGGCGAAACCGATCATGAGGGCAACCGTCGTGGTGGCTCTTCGAGAAACGAACACATCACTGATCGTTCGAGACGGGTACGTTGTTTGCATGCGTGTCTCCGACCGGGTTGGGAATTTCTGGTGCAGGGAGTGGCAGTATGTGCCGATCCACATGACAATGAGACCGATGAAGCTGCCTGTTCGTTTCGTGATTGCTGCTGCTCTCGTTGTCGCATCCGCGTCACCGGCCATGGCTGCGTCGCGTCCTGATGACCTGACACCCAATCTTGCTCGCCAGCCGGTTTTCCACCGATCTCAGGCATCCGGTACCGTCCTCGGCAGCATTCGCATCCCGGCGATCGGTCTGGATGAGACCGTACGATCTGGGGTCGCGATGGCGGTCATCGATCAGGGAGTGGCTCACTGGTCCGGCACCTCTCTGCCCGGCGGCGCGGGGAATGTCGTGCTTGCAGGACACCGCACCACCAACACGCGTCCCTTCAACAAACTTGACCTGCTTGAGGTCGGGGACCTGGTCTACATGACCGATGGAACCGGCTTCGACGTGATGTACCGAGTCTCCTCTGCATACGTCGTTGATCCGAATGACATGTGGATCACCTATGACCGCCCAACACCGACCGTGACGATGTTCGCCTGCCACCCGAAGGGCTCGGCCCGGTTCCGTATCGTCGTCGAAGCCGGTCTCCTTGCCGGCCGCAGGATTGCCTGAGGCAGACTTCGACTGCCGATCGGTCGCTTCGCTCTCAGAAGTCAGAACGCTTCGCTATCGGAACGCTTCGCTCGCAGATTCCGGAATCCGACGTCCGGAAGCGAGCAGAGCGAGCGTTCTGACAGTGAGCGCAGCAAACGTTCGGACTTCTGACACCTGTAAGCGAGGCGTAGCCGAGCGATCGGACTGCGAAGCAGTCCTCGATACCTGACTTCTCCTGTACCCTCGCCTGATGGATCGAGATTCCCAGCTCGTCGAAGAGACGCCGATAGATGATGACGTGCCTGCATCGGTGCGGCCGCCGCAGTCGTATCCGAAGTGGCCGTGGGTCCTGGCGGCGTTCCTCATGGCGGTTGGAATCGGCATTGCCGTGGCTTGGCCGATCACCGTCCCGTACTACACGCTGAGTCCGGGCCCGGTCTACGACACATCGGACTTCATCGAAGTTGAAGACGGAACGATCTCCGATCAGGGGGAGCTGTTCTTTCTCACCGTGTCGCTCAAAGAGGCGAACATCTTCGAGTATGCAGCCGGTCGCCTGGATGAGCGCGTGACCGTCCGTGAGCGCGAGGTCATCCGGCCTCCTGATGTGTCCCCGGAGGATCTCAGGCGGGAGAGTCTCGACGCCATGACGCAGTCGAAACAGGATGCAATCTATGTCGCGCTGACGACGCTCGGATATGAAGTCACGTTCATCGGAACCGGTGCCCTGGTAATCGAGACCGTTCCCGACTCAGCCGCTGACGGTGTTCTGTTGCCGAACGACATCATTATTGAGATGGACGGCCAGGCCGTCGCGTTCCGCAACGATGTCATAGATCAGCTCAGCGGGCTTGGGATAGGTGACGAGGTCAGCTTCGTCGTCGATCGACCGATCGAGGATTCCGATGATGAGTTCGATTCGAAGGACATCGAACTTGAACTCGGGCCGCATGTCGATGAT
This sequence comes from Actinomycetota bacterium, assembly GCA_039714175.1. Lineage (GTDB taxonomy): Bacteria > Actinomycetota > Acidimicrobiia > Spongiisociales > UBA5794 > B3-G11. The sequence goes on along the minus strand of JBDLJV010000102.1, from coordinate 1,660 downwards.
CCGAGTCGCCCCATGGTCGGGGTGTTGATCGGGAACAATGAGCCGATTGTCGAGTTCCCCGTGAATGTCGAGATCGACTCCCAGAACATTGGCGGACCCTCTGCCGGGCTCATGTTCACCCTCCAGATCATGGATCAATTGACTGACGGTGAGATCACCAAGGGGTATCGGATTGCAGGTACAGGGACCATTCGTCGGGATGGCACGGTTGGCCCGATCGGCGGGGTGCGCCAGAAGGTCTTCGGAGCCATCGACGCAGGTGCCGCTGCTGTTCTCATCCCGGCCGACAACTTCGATGAAGCCCTCGCCGCGGCGGGTGATGACATCAAGCTCGTCCGCGTCGAAACAATCGATGACGCTATTGCTTTTCTCGAGTCGCTGTAAGCGAATCGAGAAAAGCAGATCGCTCGCTGGCGCTCGCTGAAAGAGCAAAGACCAAAGATCGCTCGCTTCGCTCGCTGAAAGACAGAATCGTCTTTGCTCTTTGTTCTTTCGTCTTTGTTCTCTCCGCGTAATCCGCGGACACGGGCGGTTGCGGCGGTACGCTGCCGCGCATGGCCGATGATGTGACCCCTCCTGACATCCGGGCGCGTCGGTTCGACGTCGCGCGCCGCGGATATGACCGTGAGCAAGTCGACAGTTATCTCGCGCATTTGGCGGATGAGATCGATCACCTTTCGGGGAAGCTTCAGGACCGCAAGACGAACGAGCTAAAGGTCGGTCTCGACGACCCCGAAGCTCTGGCTCTTGAGCTGGCTGCTATCGGCGGCGAGGTTTCGATGGTTCTCGAGGCTGCACGTGCCGCTGCTGAAGGCATGCGTGGCCGAGCGACTTCTGATGTCGAAGAGTGGCGCACAACGACACAGGAACAGACTCAGGTGGCGATGGCAGACGCGACCGAGCAGTCCCAGTCGATGCGTGCTTCTGCATGGAACGAAGGATCCTCGATGCTTGCGTCCTCTTTGGCTGAAGCTAAGGCGTTGGTCGACTCGGCACGTGAAGACGCCCTCTTCATCCGTGCAGAGGCGGAACGCGAGGCGATCCGACTCACCGGCGATGCAAAGCGTGATCGTGAGGAGTCGCTCCGCTCTGCACGCATGGAATCAGACCAGATGCTCGAAGCTGCCCGGAACGAGAGTGAGGGAATTCTCGCCGCTGCAGGCCAACAGGCTGACCAGGCCCAGGAACGGGCGAGAGCGCTAGAGGATCGCCGTTCTGAATTGCTCGCCGAACTTGAATCGACGAGAGCATCGATCTCACATCTGGAAGAGGAGATCGATTCAAAGCGGCAAGAACTCGAGACTCCGCCACCTGAACCCGAGCCTGACCTCCAGCAGCGTTCCCATCACACCACCGATGGAGGCTCTGTCCGAATCGTTGCCCCATCCAAGTCCGTGACCCTGAAACCGGTCGATGCGGAGGAGTTCGTTGCCGACGTTGTTGCCCTCAGGGCTGGCGCTGACGCCGAGTCCGGGTCGGAACCCGATGTCACGATCGTGGAACCTGAGACAGTGACGGTCATTGCACCTCCGCCTCCAGTGGAAGAGCCGACCGAGCCCGAGCCGACAGCTGATATCGCGACTGACGACGAACGACCAACGACGAACGACGAGGAGCCCGAACCAACCTCGGACGACATCGGATCGCTCTTTGCCAGCCT
>JBDLJV010000101.1:0-7801 GCA_039714175.1 Actinomycetota bacterium | reverse complement strand
CTCATCCTCGATGAAATCACCGAGTTGGGCACCGTCTTCTCCGATTGGCTGCTCGAGGGATACCGTGTCGGCCACGGCCAGAGCAAGTTCAACCTTGGAAACCTCGACTCCGGCCTCTTCGGCAATCTCCTCGGGCTTCGGGTCGCGACCCAGCTCAGCCTTCAAGGATGCCTGCGCGGCTCTGACCGCCGCAAGCGTGTCATGGAGATGGACGGGAATGCGAACCGTACGCGACTTGTCGGCAATCGCTCGCGTGATGGCCTGACGGATCCACCACGTCGCGTACGTGGAGAACTTGAAACCCTTGCGCCAATCGAACTTCTCAACCGCTCGGATCAAACCGAGGTTGCCTTCCTGGATGAGATCCAGAAAGTCGATACCGGATGTGTTTGCGTATCGCCTGGCATTCGCCACGACGAGCCTCAGATTCGCAGTGAGGAAGGCGTCCTTGGCCTCGGCACCACGGCGAACCTGGCGCTTGAGGAGAATCTGCTCGCCCTTGGTCTTGAACTCACCGGCAGCGAGACGCTCCTCTGCGGCTTGGCCTGCTTCGATCTTCTGTGCGTAGTCGACCTCGTTTTCGGCCGTAAGCAGCTCGAACTCACCAATCGACGTGAGGTACTGGCTGACAAGATCGGTAGTGAGACGGCCGCGGTCATCGGTGAGCTTGGACCGCTCACGATCCTTGAGCGATCGGCTCAGCGTGTCGCGATCCATCCGCTCCTTGGCTTCTTCGCGTTCGCGAACGGCCCGGTTCACTATCGCTTTGCGGGGCTTCGAACCTGTCGTCATCCCGTCTCCTCCAACAGATCGACGATCATCTTCAACGGCGGACACCCATCAGTCGTCTGGAAGTTGCGGATCCACCTATCCGCGGCACGGCATCAATATCACACAGCCGCAGGCGTTTGTGAACCCCTTTTCTTCTGGCGCGGAAGGTAGGGACTTCCTGCGCCTACCCGCATATCTGCAGTTCCGGCCTATCCGTCGACACAGTCGACACAGTCGTCACCCGTCGACGAGCCTCAGGGACGAAGGGCCGAGTCGAATACATCGCCAAACTCGAAGAGGCCATCACCGAAACCAGCGAACGGCATCTCGGAGAAACCACCGACCAATGACAGGATGCCCTGAACCGCCTCGGGAGCCTCATCCTCGCAGGCTGCGAGGGCGGGCCGAAGAGCCTCGTGATCCAGCCCATCGTCAAGCAACGCCCCGTCCACCGTCACGCGGAACCCTCCGTCACGCATCGATTCGACGAGCGGTACGTTCGTCCCCTCGGAGCGGAGGCAGGTCGTCCATCGTTCAAGCTGACCCGCGACCGAGTCGTCGGGATCACTCGCTGCTCGCACGCCGATCACGATTCCAATGATCAACATCAGCACAGCGATGACCGCCACGAGAACAGCTGGAACCACCCAATCCTGATCGTTCTCGGTTGTGGTGTTCGTCATGTCACTCCTCGATCTTGTCGAATCCTCGCGCCGATTCGTCGCTATGGCTACCCCTAGTATCGGCTCATGCCTGACGCCGGTACAGTCCTCGTAGTCGCACTCGCCTCACTCATACTCGTCGTCATACCCGGGCCTGCCGTGATCTACATACTCACCCGCAGCGTGAGCCAGGGCCGTGCTGCCGGTCTGGCATCAGCCGTGGGAGTCAATTTCGGTTCAACGATCCATGTACTCGCAGCAGTGGCCGGACTCAGCCTGATACTGGCAAACTCCGCGTACGCATACACGATCGTCAAGTGGCTGGGCGTTGCATACCTGGCGTGGATCGGTGTACGCACATTGACATCGGACGTTGAGACCTTCGCCGCCCCCGAAGTCAGCACCCAGTCACTCGGGCGCGTCTTCGGCCAGGGAGTGCTCGTCAACGTTCTCAATCCGAAAGTTGCGATGTTCTTCCTGGCCTTCCTCCCTCAGTTCATCAACCCATCGTCATCGAATCCGGCAGCCCAGACGTTCTTCCTCGGCATGACTCTCGTCACCATCGGCTTGCTCTCAGATTGTGCCTACGCCCTTGCGGGCGGCGGCATCGGAAACTACATGCGCAGGAAGCCGGGTGCCGCACGAGTGACGCGCCTCGTCGCTGGCATCACCTACCTGTCCCTCGCCGGAATCGCTGCCGCGACAGGTACCCGGGCGCGTTAGTCATCATCAACCTGACTTCTTCCCACAGTCGGGTTATAATTACATAGTTGTACAGTTAGGAACTGGTCGAATTGGGGGTACCATGAGACTGGAACTGACAAAGAAGACGGACCTCGCGTTCCAAGCACTCGAGGTACTTTCGCGAGCCACCGATCAGAGGGTCGCCGGACCCGCTCTTGCTGCAGAACTCGAAATCACGACGCAGTACCTACCCCATGTCATGGCACCTCTCACCAGGGCCGGATGGGTCACATCATCATCAGGCCCGAAGGGCGGATACGTCGTGACCACCAATCTCGATGCCGTCTCCCTCCTCGATCTCATCGAAGCAGTCGAGGGTGAGTTCGACGACTCCCGATGCCTCCACCTGGGTCCGCGGCATGACAACGACCATCACTGCGCTCTGCACGACCCGTGGATGCGAGCGCGCACAGCCCTGCTTGACGAGCTCGACACCGACTCACTCGCAGACATCATCGCACCGAGCATCTGACACCCCCGTATGCGTCTAGAACTCACCCAACGCTCTGATCTTGGCCTGCAAGCGCTCCATGTGATCGCGCGGTCCCCGCAACAGATTGTGAGCGGCCCCGAGATCGCATCAGCAATCAATGTCTCTGCCCCTTACCTGGGAACAATCATGGGGCCACTCGTCCGCGCCGGCTGGGTTCGGTCCTTCACCGGCCCCACCGGTGGCTACCGGCTCACAGCCATGCTCTCCGAGCGATCGGTTCTCGACCTCGTCGAAGCGATGGAGGGAGAGGTCGACCGCGATTCCTGCATGCACAGCGATCCCATGCAGGAAGTCAACGAACCGTGCGCTCTGCACGATCCATGGACCCGAGCCAGGAATGCATTGCTTGACACGCTTGCAAAGACCATGCTCACTGATGTTCTCGAGTTGGACGAAACGACCGACCCGCCGATCTAGTCAATTGCTTACTTCTTGACTACGCTATGCCGCGGACGGCACTTGACGAGCCGTGGAACGAATCGTTCGGCGCCCGAATGCAACACCCATCAGGAGACCTCAACCAATGAATATGAGAAGGATCACGATCCTCGCAGCGGGAATGGCCCTGGCTCTCGCCGCGTGTGGCGGTGGAAGCGCAGACACAACCTCACCGGGTCCCGCAGGCCCAGGTGACATCGCTGCTGGAGCAGATGTGTACAAGGGCACCTGCGCCGCCTGTCATAGCAAGGATCTCTCCGGCATCTCCGGCCTGGGTTCACCACTCGCACCGAGCGACTTCGTGTCCCAGGCAACCGAAGTCGAACTCGCGGATTTCATCGCCGAGGGCAGGGAATCCGGTGACCCGGAGAACACCACCGGCATAGCGATGCCGGCCAAGGGCGGCAACTCCTCGCTCAACAACCAGGACCTCCGAGATCTGGCTGCATACCTCAAGTCGGAGAACTGACGCTCCGTCAACATGAGGGCGGGCTACACATCTGCACCCGTCGCGATTCGTGGAATCCGTCACCTTCGGCGTCCGGAGTCCCTATATTGCGGTCTGACGAACTAAGGAACTTGCGTGCGACTTGAGATGACAAAGAAGTCTGACCTGGCTCTCAAGGCCATGCGCTGCATCGGCGATGCCGAGGGTGACACCATCGCCGGCAGGCTCCTCGCTGAGAAACTCGCCATCACGACGCACTATCTGCCGCAAGTGATCTCGCCCCTGGTGAAGGCTGGCTGGGTCAGCTCCACTCCAGGACCCCGCGGTGGCTACCGCCTACTCGCTTCGCTCGACGAACTCTCGGTGCTCGAGGTCATCGAAGTGATAGAAGGCTCAATCGCTGACCAGGGCTGCGTCCAACGCGGCATCCCCTGCCCGGAGAACGATCTCTGCGCCCTGCACGATCCGTGGCAGAAAGCCAGGGATGCCATGCTCGACGAGCTCTCCAAGGCAACGATCCAGGACAACGTCAGGCCCTGTTCCGACCTTTGATGGATCAGATCGCTCGCTGACGCTCGCTCTCGGAAGTCAGAACGTTCGCTGCGCTCACTCTCGGGAGCCAGAACGTTCGCTGCGCTCACTCTCGGAATGCTCGTTGCACTCGCTCTCGGAAGTCGGACTCCGGGGTCTGAGAGCGAAGCGTTCCGAAAGCGAAGCGTTCCGACACCCGTATTGCATCGAATATTCGGGATCTGTTCGTAGTCTTCCGGGTCATGGCCAACACTTCCTCCAACCTTCCCATCTGCATCCACTGCGCAACGCCTCGTCCGGCCGATGAATCCCTCTGTCCGAACTGCGGGAAGCCGTGGATCGACGTCAGTGTCTCCGATGCGGTTGCTGTACCTGATAGCACCGCATCGCAACCACCGGAAGAGACCGCCGCCGAGCCACCACTTGGCCTCGGACCGGACGACACCGGCGAACTCGCGTTCAACGAGTGGACGCTCCCACCGGAGCCGAAGCGCAATCGCTCCCGCTGGCTTGTTCCCTTGGTCCTTCTCATTGCTGTTGTCGGAGCCTGGTCACTTGTTGCGATGCGAGACAACGGAGGACAGTCGACAGCAACGGTCGCTGCTGCTGCAGTCACGACCACCACGCACACGCCGACGACGCTTCCTCCAACATCATCAACCACAACGACGACCGAACCGCCGACGACCACAAGCAGCACCACGACAACGGTTCCCTACCCGCTTGCCGCCGAGTGGTCAGGTACGGGAGACTCTGTGCCAACGTCCGAGCTCGGGCTCGGAGCTGCAGGGATCGGACTACTCCGGCTCGGTGATTCGCTCGAAGACGTAGCCGGGATACTCGTTGCGAGCCTCGGTCAGGCCGACGCTGCGGCACTCGATTCGGATGCGTGCGACGGTACTGAGTGGTACAAACTGTCGTGGGGACACCTGAGTGCCTATTTCGACGGGTACGACGAGCAGTCCTCGTTCGTGGCCTACCGGTACGAAGACACCGGCACCGGGGCCACAGGGAAGCGGTTCGAGACACTTTCGGGGGTCAGCATCGGCGACACCATCGGCGTGTTACAAGACACCTACTCGTCTTACTCCGTGTTCTTCGAGGTCATCTCAGGGAAGGACTACTTCCGTCTCTCGTCCGGTGGTGAGTTGCTTCTGTGGGGTCCGATCACAGGAACAGATCCTGAGACGGACACGGTCGAGGGCATCTACTCACCCGATCCGTGCACAGGAACGAGCTGACGCTCGATGGGCTACAGCTCGCTATGCGTACTATCCCTACGATGACATCCGCACATTCGGTTGAGGGGGTTCTGTGAGCGGCGCCACGACAAACGAAGCCAAACCTGTGTGGTATCGGCGCGTCCTGACCATCCCGAACCTCGGCTCGGCAATAGCCGCCATTGCATTGTTCCTCGTCGGTATCTCCACCTGGGACTCGAATGCCGGGGTAGCAACCTCATCTGTCGCTGCTGGGATAACGGCTGGCATCGTGTGGTGGATCCTGTCCCGACTCACCGCAGGTACGAGCCTGGAATCGGCCATCGAGAACACGGCGTTGCTCAGCTCGATCCCCGTAGACACCAAGGGTCCCGCCGCGACCCTCAATGACACCGAGTCGCTGGATCGTTACACGGCACTGCTGCGCGAGATCGAGGGAAAGACAACCGGCAGGATCCTTCTCGTGAGCTCCCCCGGTCCCGGCCAGGGTGCCTCGACCGTTGCTCTCAATCTCGCCATCGCGGCGACCGAGGCCGGCCGCCGAGTGATGCTCGTCGACGCGGACCCCTCGCCAAACGGTCTCGGTCGGTTCCTCTCCACCGGCAACACACCGGGTTTGTCCGATGTAGCTGCCGGAACCGCGACGCTGTCTGAAGCCGCCAGAATGTGGAGCCTCGGTGATGGGACGAGCTTCCCGATGCTGCCCTCGGGAGACTCCCTGGCCGATGCCGAGGATCTATCCGGAATCCTTGTGGCTGAGGCCCTTGACCGTGTGTCGGAGCGAGCAGACCTGATATTCATCGACGTTCCCCCGGTGCTGTGGTCCAGTGCGACGCCAGAACTCGGGGCGCATGCAGATGGCACGATCCTCGTGGTTTCCGACTCCGCTGATCCCGACGCTGTCCTGGCTGCACTCAGCGACCTCGAGAACGCAGGCGCCCCCGTTGTCGGGTACGTGCGCAATCGCTCAACAGGTGCCCACCGCATGGTTCCGGTGTGGTGGCGACGGGCAGTGGTGCACGCTGTGGCTGCAACACTGCTGCTCCTCACCGGCTTCGGTCTCTACACCGGTGCACAGCTGTGGTACTCATGGAGCCGAGTTCCGACCGAGACGTTCGACACCTCAGGGATCGTCATTGACGACAACCAAGCAGCAGCACCAGCCTCCGAGCATGATGTTGTGCTCGAGTCCGACGAGCCGCCTCCCGCCAATACGCCGCAAACCACTGCACCGGAGCAGGCTTACGAAACGTTCCTGCTCATAGGAGGCGACGAGGTCTCCGGCGCAGCGGATGTGATTCTCTACCTGGTCCAACCAACGAATAGCGCGAAGCCGTTCATGGTGTCTCTCCCCAGAGATCTGTACGTGGAGAACCCATGCACCGGCCGCAATAGCAGGATCAACGCCCTCGTTCATGGCTGCAAGGCCAAGGACATCAACGGTCCGAGCCTCCTCTCCTACGCTGTTGGACAGTTCACCGGCATCCAGGTGGACCACTTCGCCCGGTTCGATTTCGATGGTTTCGAACGCATCATCGACGCCGTCGGCGGAGTTGAGATCTGTGTTGACAACCCGGTGCTGGACACGAAGTCGAAGCTGTCGCTCCCTGCAGGCTGTACGGACGCCACCGGAGCGCAGGCCCTTGCCTGGGTTCGATCGCGTCACACGCTTGAGAAGATCAACGGATCGTGGAAGTCGGTCCCCGGTGCCGGTGACCTGCTGCGGAACCAGCATCAGCAGGATGTCATCCTCGAGCTGTTCAAGGACCTCAAGACGTTCGATTCACCAACCGACCTCACATCCAAGGTCGCTGGACTCGCAGACTCGTTCACCCTCGACAGCACGTTGAGCATCACAAGTGCTGTCGGGCTTGCGTGGAGTATGCGCGAGATCAACCTCGAGGACATCAACAGGATCGCGATCCCTGTCCGCCTCACCCGATCCCAGTCCGGACAGTCGATAGTCGTGGCGACAGCATCCTTCGACGAGGTCCTGGCTGACTTCTACGGAGGTAGCTTGCCGACAGAGGATTCCCCGGCTGACGAGTCGACGGCATTCGGCGGGTAGCGATCCACAAAGCCTCCCGGCCGGAGGACGAGACCGTACAATGACACAACCGTTGCGAGGAACTGAGTGACAACTCCCGAGGACCCACACGCCAATCCACCCGGATGGACCGATCCATACGCCGAGCTCACGAACATCTCCGGAGATGACCCGATTCCGCCGATGGAGCCGCCAACGACACCTCCCGCCCAGCCCCCGTCCTCACCGCTGCTGACTGGATTGATCATCGGTCTGCTGCTGATAGCCCTCTCCGTTGCCGTCTTCCAACTGCTCAAGCCCGACGACACGGGAACAGCCGCTGGCACGACGACGACAACCGATGGATCCGGCACGACGACGACAACCGATGGATCCGGCACGACGTCGACAACCGACGGATCGGCCACAACGACGATCCCCCAAGCTGATCCGTACCCGCCCGTGGAG
>JBDLJV010000100.1:0-7934 GCA_039714175.1 Actinomycetota bacterium | reverse complement strand
GTGTGCTCCTCGATATCGACGGGATCACGATCTATCGAGAAGAAGTCCATCGGAACGTCCGTATCGAAGTCGGCACCTTCGCCCGTGATCCACCGGGCCATCATGGATCCGATCATCTGGGACTCCTTGAACCCATGACCCGAGAAGCCGTTGGCAACGGCGTACCCATCGATCGATGTTGGCCCCACGACAGGCAGCACATCCTGCCTGTTGACGGTGTACAGGCCCGCCATCCCATCGGGACGGCCTGTGTACGGAAGATCGGGAAGCCGGTGATGCAGCGCATACACCTTCGTGTCGATGAATGACCTATCTGCGATGTCCCTGAAGTCGTTGGGATCGACCTCCTCCATCTCATCCTCTTCGAGAACCGAACCGTAGATGATCTGTCCTGCACCTGCCTCAGGCCGGAAGTAGATACCGCCCGCTGCATCAGCGATCACAGGAATCGGGCCGGGGACGACGTCGGGCAGGGAGCGGTATCCGACCTGGATACGTGTGGGCACCAACGTCCATGGGGTCTCGAGGCCGACCATCGCGTTGATCCGGTTGCACCACGGGCCTGCCGCGTTGATGATCAGTTCGGCCGAAACACTTGATCCGTCTGCCATCTCCACACCGACGGCACGATCACCGTCGACGACCACGCCTACCACCTCGGATCGCATCCGAACCTCGACGCCGACCGCCCTGGCCGCCGCTGCCACGTCCGCCAGTGCGCCAGTGGCATCGAAGAACCCTGTGTCACGCTCGAGAAGGAAGAGCTCCCCATCCCGGCATTCGTGGTCAGTCTCGCCCTTGAGGTCGAACGGCGCCATGCACGCCGACACGCCCGGGAACAGATTCCGAAGTTCGTTGGCGTTGATAGCTACCGCATCGATCCCTTCGGTTCGCAACCGTTCCTCATCGGAGCGAACGGCAGCTGGATCATCGTTCATCATCCAGAGGACGCCGATGTCATGAAGACGACCGACAGGATCCGAGAGCCCCGTGTACTCGGACCAATTCCTCCACACGACATTGCCGTCGCGTGACAGCCTGACACTCTCAGCCTTCGTATATCGCTGGCGAGTGATCGCAGACGAGCTGCCTGTGGAACCCTCTCCGAGACCGATCCCTTTCTCGATGACCATGATCGACTGCTTGGACCGTCTCGCGATCTGATAGGCGATGGACATTCCCATGATCCCCCCGCCGATGATGACGATGTCCGCCGTGGACCGAGTCATGGTGCCTCCAATCGCTACTCGAGGGACTCCCCGAGGTACGCCTTGCGAAGGTCCTCGTTGGCCAGGAGGTTCTCAGCGGTGTCGGCGAGCACGACACGTCCCGTTTGGAGGACGTAGCCTCGGTCGGCGATCGACAGCGCCATCGACGCGTTCTGCTCGACCATGAACACCGTGACACCGGCTTCGTTGATCTGTTCGATAATGTCGAAATTCTGCTGTACAAGCACCGGGGCGAGACCCATCGAGGGTTCATCCATCAGCAGCACCTTCGGCTTGGCCATGAGGGCACGACCGACGGCAACCATCTGCTGCTCTCCACCCGAGAGCGTCCCCGCCTTCTGGTGGAGGCGCTCCTTCACCCTTGGGAACATCTCGTATATCGCCTCGAGTTCTCCCTCGAGTGACTCCGTGTCCTCACGCAGGTATGCGCCGATCTCCAGGTTCTCCTTGACGGTCATCCGTTTGAACAGCCTCCGGTTCTCCGGAACCATCGTGACACCTCGCGAAACGATCTCCGCCGTCGTCATACCTGAGACGACCTCGCCGTCGATGACTACCTCGCCACTCGATGGCTGGACCATTCCCAGGATCGTCTTGAGCGTGGTCGTCTTGCCAGATGCATTTCCGCCAAGAAGGCAAACGATCTCTCCGCTGTTGATCTCGATGTCGACATCACGCAGCACATGGACCGGGCCGTAGTGCGTATTGATCCCTCTGAACTCCAGTTGCGCGACCCGTTCACTCATCATGGGCCTCCGAGGGGCGCCCGAGGTAGGCCTCGACCACATCAGGGTTGTGGGAAACCGTCTTGTAATCACCCTCGGCGATCTTGACACCGTGGTCAAGGACGACGACACGGTCAGAGACGTCCCGCACAACGCGCATCTCATGCTCGATGACGACGATCGTGAAACCTTGCTCATCACGGAGCTTCTTGATGAGACCAGTCATCTCGGCTGTCTCCCGAGGGTTCATACCTGCTGTGGGCTCGTCGAGCAGGATCAGATCGGGCATCGTTCCCATCGCTCGAGCGATCTCGAGACGGCGCCGGTTCGCATAGGAGAGCATCATCGCCGGCTGATCCCAGCGGTAGCCCTTCAGCCTCTGACCGAAGAACGAGAGGACTTCCTTGGCTCGCTTCTCGATCTCTGCCTCCTCCTTCTTGTAGGACGGAAGATTGAGCAGGGACTGGAACACTCCCGATGAGGTTCGGCAGTGCTGGGCAACCATGACATTTTCAAGAACGGTCATGTTCGGGAAGAGCCGAACGTTCTGAAACGTACGCGCAATACCAAGCTCGGTGATCTCGTGGGGTTGGTGGCCCCCGATGTCGAGGCCGTTGAAGAGGATCTGACCCGAATCCGGCGGGAAGTACCCGGTGATCGTGTTGAAGAACGAGGTCTTCCCTGCCCCGTTGGGACCAATGACCGACACGATCTCACCCTCGTTGATGTGGAAATCCACGCCATCGAGGGCCTGGACGCCGCCGAAACCCTTCATGAGTTTCCTGGTCTCGAGTATCGGGGTCATTCGTTCACCTCGATCTTCGAACCCGGATCTCCGGTGAGCCAAGCATCCTGACCTGCTTCGTCCTCGTGGAGTTCTCGTTGTCTGCGAAGGCTGGGCCAGAGGCCCTCAGGTCGCTTGAGCATCATGATCACGAGCAACGCGCCGTAGATGAGCAGCTTGAACTCACCGAACTCCTGCAGCAGTCCCGGTTGCGTCGGGCCTCCCAGTACACCGATGAGGACGACGGCACCGATGATGACACCGGGTATGGATCCCATGCCTCCGACGATGACCACAACGAGCACGATGATCGACACCAGCAGCTTGAAGGAACTCGGGAAGATCGAACCAACCTTCACTGCAAAGATCATGCCAGCGAACGAGGCAAGGACTGCACCCGTCACGAATGCGGTCAATTTCGCTGAGGTCGTGTTGATACCCATCGCCTCGGCGACATCCTCATCCTCACGAAGAGCCGTCCATGCGCGCCCGGTTCGGGAGCGCTTGAGCCGCCACGCGGAGTAGATCGCAAGGCCGGCGAACACGGAGATGAGATAGAAGATCGCTTGGGGATTGGTTCCCTTGATCTCGATGCCACCGAGCCGAGCAGGTGGGATGTTCAGGATCCCCTGTGCGCCTCCGAAGTATGGCGCAAGCCAATCGGAGAGGAACAGGATCCGGATGATCTCCCCAAATCCGAGAGTCACAATGGCGAGATAGTCGCCTCTGAGCCTGATGACCGGTGTGCCGACGAGAACACCGGCAATCGCTGCCATCACGACCACGATGGCGACAATCGCCCATCCCTCCCACGACAGGAAGTTGAGCGTCAGCGACGGAGTCCAGAACGGGGACAACGGCGATGTGAGGACAGCGGTGGTGTACGCGCCGACAGCGAAGAAGGCAACGTAACCGAGGTCGAGCAGACCGGCGTAACCAACGACGATGTTGAGCCCGAGGCCCATCAGCACGAACAGGCCCACGTTCGAGAGCAACTCATTGCTCAGACCACCGAGCACCATCGGCAGAAGGATCACGGCACCGATCGTCACTACGATCGCGGTCACGTTCTTGCGGAAACGGACCTCTGGATCCAGGTTCATCCGCTTGAGCCGACGCTCGGTCAGTGTCTCGTTGCCGGAGCGCACGCCTGCCACGAACCCGATGATTGCGATCAGGCCGGCGGAGAACGTGGTGAGACCGCCGTTGAGGGCATAGATCCAGTCCGTGAGGAACTCGATGTGGAGCCCCTGGGCGAGGTCGGTCACAACCAGTTCCATCAGAGCCATTCCCACCACCGCCGCAACTGCCGACGTGAGTCCATTGCGGACAAAACGAGGGACGACGTGGAGCACTCCACCAATCAGTCCGAGCACACCGAACCCGACGATCCACAGCAGGGCGGCGACGCCAAGGTCTCGTCCGAACGTGATCAGCTCGACAAGTGGCGGAATCAGGTTCCGGAAGATGTCCGAGAGATCGAACGTATCGATGATGACGATGAAGAACGAGAAGTAGAGGCCGCTCAGCAGTCCGGTGACAAGTCCGGATACAAGGTCACGCTCCCCCTTCTCCGGCGGCGTACCGCCGGCAGGGATCGGCTCTGTTGCCGCGATGTAGCCGAAGAGGACCGGTACCCACAGGATCGCGACGAAACCCAATGAGAGCCACGGTTCAATGATCAATCGCCGATCGAGTGATCCAACGATGCCTGCCGCGGTGATGAACGCAAGCGTGATACCCGCATAGGCCGACCACCGTTGGACTCGTGACCAGTCAACATCCAGGGCGGGCCGCTTGTCGGTCATCTCGGGGGATACGCGCGCGTCTGTTGTCATGCGCGGTCCTCCTTCCCGAGTTGCTCACCAAACAGGCCGGCGGGTTTGAATATCAGGACAAGAACGAGAGCGGTGAACGAGACGACATCCTTCAGCTGGCTCAGCCCGGGTACCTCCACCGTGAACCCGGTGACCCCTGCAAGACCCATGACAATGCTCGCGGCCCCCAGGACGACGATGCCCTTCCGCTTCATCGCACGGCCAACCAGGACGACTCCGATGCCGACAACAAGAAGGATCAGGCCGAGGGCGACAGGTATCTGCCACGACCAACCTCGGAGAATCACGTTCGGTCCGAGAGCCTCGATGACCCCCAGAAGGAGGCCGCCAAGCATCGCCCCCACGATGTTTCCGATACCACCAAGCACTGCCGCCGTGAAGGCCTTGATGCCGGGGAGGAAGCCAGTGATGAACGAGACGCCTCGGAACATCATCCCCCACAGGATCGCTGCGACACCTGCCATTGCTCCACCGACAGCGAAGGTTGTGATGATCACACGATCAACGTTGATGCCCATGAGCGCGGCGATCTCTTTGTCCTCGGCAACGGCGCGCATCGCTCGCCCGGTCGGCGTTCGCTCGACGAAGAGCCACAGGCCCGCCATCGACAGGAGGGCCATGACGACGACAAGGATGGTCGTGCCTGTGACGGCAAATCCCAGGAAGTGGATCTGGTCTCGCAGCCAATCGGGTGGCTGCGGGTAGGTCTTCACCGCAGGTCCAACGAGGAGCTGTACGGCGTTCTGGATGAAGAAGGAGATGCCGATGGAGGTGATCAGCGGGATGAGCCTCGGTGCATTTCGCAGAGGCCGATAAGCGATTTTCTCGATCAGCACGGCGGTGAAGGTTGACGTGAAGATCGATACGACGAGCACGATCAGGATCGCGATGATGAAGTTCGACTCCCACACACCGGCATCGAACAGCGCGTCTGCGGCGAAGAAGCCAACGATGGCGCCGACCATGAACACTTCGCCGTGTGCGAAGTTGATGAAGCCCAACACGCCGTAGACCATCGAGTAGCCAAGGGCGATCAAGCCGTACATCGAGCCCTGCGCGATGCCGGCGACGAAGAGCTGCTGCCATGCCGCAAGCGTGAGGCCGTTGCCCTCGAATCCGAGCGCGATGGTGCCGACAAACCCCCACACGATCACGAACACGGAGAAGACCCTGATCGCCCAGAGGAACGAATCGGTCCACGAGAATCGGAACGTGCGTGCGCTGTGTTGCGTCACTGTGGTCATGAGCATGCGAGTAAAGCAGAAAGCCGGCACCAACGCGGTGCCGGCTCTCGCTTATGTCTATCTGTCCTTGAGATCAGCCGTTCGGCGAGAACTCGAAGACGATGTTGCCCTTACCGGTTGCGATGTCAGACGAGTCCTCGTGGAGAACCACGGAGATCCGCTGCGCACCGCAGTCGCCGAACTCGTCACACGACAGTGTGCCGATGATTCCGGCGAAGCCGGACGTCGCGTTCAGCGCGTCACGTACAGCCTGGCGATCGATGAAGAGCGAGCCGTCAGACAGCTCGACTGCAACCGAGTCGATGGCTGACAGCAACAGCACCGTCGCGTCGTAGCTGTGTGCCCAGAACGCTGCCGACGGAGCTTCACCGTACGCAGCCTCGTAGTTCGCAAGGAACGTGTCTGCGTTGGTGCCGGTCTCAGAAGCGTTCGAGCCGTAGTCAAGGTTCGGACCGGAGAAGTACGTGCCCTCGGACTCCGGCAACTCCATGAAGTTGTCGGTGAGGAGACCGTCAGCCGCGATCATCGTGACATTCTCGAATCCTGCAACGTCCTTCGCCTGCTGGGCAATGAAACCGCCCTCAGGCATGAAGATCGGGTAGTACAGCACCTCTGGGCTTGCCTGAGCAACCTCAGTCAGCACACCGGTCATGTCGGTATCGCCCTTGTTCACCGCCGTGAACGCGACAACCTCACCGCCGAGCTCCTCAAAGGCAGCCTGGAAGGCTCCAGCGAGGCCCTGGGTATAGGGGTCACCGTCGTGGATCGCAGCAGCCTTCGTGAGGCCGAGCTGGTTGAACACGAAGTCCGCAACAGCAGCGCCCTGGAACAGGTCGTTGTGTGCCGTGCGGTAGTACCCGACGTGATAGGAGTCGCCTGCGGTTCCCTGCAGATCCGACGTGAGCGCCGGCGATGTGTTCGATGGTGAGATCAACACGCCACCTGCCGCTGAGATCAGCGGGGAGGCAGCTGTTGCCGCGCCCGAGCACGAAGTCCCGATGGTGCCGATGACCTTGTCATCCGATGCAATGGTCTGGCCTGCGGCCTGTCCACCCTCTGCGGAACAGAGATCATCGAGGCCGGTACCGAGGTCAACATCATGGCCCTTGATCTGCCCGTAATCAGCGATAGCGAGTTCGACACCGCGTTGGTTGGGGACACCAAGGAATGCAACATCACCGCTGATCGCCTGCAAGCTACGAATCTGGATCTTCTCACCGGCAGCAACCTCGACAGCGCCGATCGGACCCGGTTCGGGCTTCTCATCGGGTGCTTCGGTCGTCGTTGTGTCCTCTGCGGCTTCCGTGGTTGTTGTGTCATCCACTGCTGCCGAAGTGGTCGTTGTATCAATCGCCGTGTCGTCTCCGCCGCTGTTCACAGCGATGATGACAATGACGATGATGGCAACCGCACCTACGGCAATCCAGGGGAGCCACTGCTTGAGCGTGGCGTTCATCTATGCCTCCAAGTTGAGTTTGGGCACAGGCATTGCCTGTGTGGCGTGGCAGAGTAGACACATTCCGGGCCTGCCAGCAACAGACACAGGACCACACGCGGTACCGTTGAACCATGACAGAGTCTCCCGGTACCCATGCCGGCCGCCAGCGGCAAAGGCTGACAGCGAGTGTCACAGACCTCGATGTGGTGCAACAGCGCGCTCTTCTTGTGGGCCTTGTACGGTCACGAAACGATCGGGTCAGGGGTGAGGCAAGCCTCGCCGAGTTGGAACTCCTGACGGACACGGCTGGATCGCTGCCTGTCGAATCCGTCCTCGTACGCCGTGAGCGACCTACCGCGGCGACATTCATCGGGAGCGGGAAGCTCAGGGAACTCGTATCCATCTCCAAGATCGAAGACATCGACGTTGTCGTGTTCGACAACGAGCTGACACCAGCACAGCAGCGCAATCTCCAGCAAGCCTTCCAGTGCGACGTCGTCGATCGTGTCGCTCTGATCCTGGACATCTTCGCCCAGCATGCGCATACAAAAGAGGGCATGTTGCAGGTGGAGCTCGCCCAGCTCCGCTACCGCCTCCCAAGGCTGCGCGGTAAGGGAATCGAGCTGTCGCGCCTCGGTGCAGGCATCGGAACGAGAGGTCCGGGTGAGACGAAGCT
>JBDLJV010000099.1:0-7947 GCA_039714175.1 Actinomycetota bacterium | reverse complement strand
GAGATCGTGGCGAGCGTCAGAAGAAAGCCAACAGCCGTCTGAAGCGTCAGAGCTGTTCCTCTCACGTCATCATCGACCACCTCCGTGACGATCGCAGAGAACTGCGCCGAATCGGACACGACAGTCAATCCCCAGATGAGAAGCAGACCGATCATCACCCATGCGGGGGCGTTGAATACAGCCACAGTCAGCGCTGCTGCCGTGCCTGAGACGACCATCGAGCCGCCAGCGGCGAGAGTGCGTCCGCGACGATCAGCCAACCGTCCGGCAAGCCATGCACCCACGCCGCCAACAGCGATCATGAAGAAGGCCACGACCGATGCAGAACCCGAGAAATCGGACGCTGCAACGTAGAACGCCACCCACGTCCACGCGGCGTACAGCTCCCACATATGGCCGAGGTAGCCGACTGTCGCGAGCCTGAACCCACGGTTCGCAACGATGCTGCGAATGTGACGCCACGAGAACGCAGAAGTTGCCGTATCGAATGGCCCATCTCCGGCAGTCAGCATCATCCCCGCTGATAGGACCGCCAAACTCGACGCTGTCAGCAGCACGACCTGCCAGTCAAGCCCGAGACCGCGAACCAGATGAGGCAGTGCGCTTCCAACAGTGAGCGCCCCGATGAGGATCCCGAGCGCTGTCCCCCTCCCCTCCCTGAACCACCCCGCAACAGCCTTCATCCCGCTCGGGTAGACGCCGGCAAGCGCAACGCCCGTCAAGAACCGGATGCTCATGACCACAGCGAGGTCGCCCGGGCCGACCAGCACCAATCCGGCGTTGACGAGGCCACCAGCCACCGCCGACACCGCGAAGAGGTGCCGCGCCTTGATCCGATCGGCGAGGTTGAGCAATGCAGAGAGCAGCGCTCCCGCGACGAACCCGACCTGGACCGTAAGCGTGAGCCACGGCACCTGAGCGTCGGTCAGCGACCACACCTCCTTCAGCGAGTCGGCGACCGCTGATGCCGAGAACCAGAGCGACAGAGCGAACAGTTGTGCAGCAGCGATAAGCACCAGTGCGCGACGTTGTCCTTCAACTCCCATGGAGTAGCAAGGCGTTCATGCCGGATCTTCTTCCCGGTCCCTCGCTGAGGTCTGTACTCTCACCTGTCATGAACTCCGCCGGGCCATCTGCAAACATCGGACTCATCGGTTTGGCTGTCATGGGTCAGAACCTTGCTCTCAATCTTGCAGACCACGGGTTCGAGGTGGCGGTCTTCAACCGCACCCCATCGGTAACGAAGACCTTCCTTGCTTCGCATCCCGACATGTCCGTCTCCGGCTTCACCGATCTCGCTACGTTCGTCGCAGCGATCGAACGCCCCCGACGCATCCTGCTCATGATCAAGGCAGGCCAGCCTGTTGACGATCAGATCTCATCTCTGCTGCCCCTGCTCGACCACGGCGATGTGATAGTCGACGGAGGGAACTCGCTCTTCTCAGACACCGCTCGCCGAGCTGAAGAGCTTGCTATGAGCGGCATTCACTTCGTGGGTGCCGGCATCTCAGGAGGCGAGGACGGGGCACGACACGGACCATCGATCATGCCCGGCGGCGACCAAGCTGCATGGCCGGTTGTCGAGGATGCCCTGACCGCCATCGCCGCTGTAGCCGAGGGTGACCCGTGCTGTGCATGGATCGGACCAGGCGGCTCGGGCCACTTCGTCAAGATGGTTCACAACGGAATCGAGTACGGCGACATGCAGGTGATCGCTGAGGCCTACGACCTCATGGTACGTGGACTCGGCATGAGGTCCTCGGACATCCGACCGCATTTTGCGCGGTGGAACGAGGGCAAGCTCGACTCGTATCTGATCGAGATCACCGCAGACATCCTCGGCCACCTTCAGGACGATGGGACACCGACGGTGGACGTGATCGTGGACGCCACCGGCCAGAAAGGCACCGGCATGTGGATGGTCTCTGCCTCGATGGACCAGCCGACACCGGTCACACTCGTCGCCGAATCCGTGTACGCCCGCATCGTTTCCTCGCTGCGTGACGAACGTGCTCACGCTTCCGAACGACTCGGCGGATCTGTCTCCACCATCGATGGAGATGCCGATCAGATCATCACCGATCTCCATGACGCCCTGTACGCGTCAAAGATCATCTCCTACGCGCAGGGGTTCATGCTTCTGCGATCCGCCAGCGAAGCGAATGGCTGGCATCTCGATCTCGGCAGCATCGCCGCGCTTTGGCGGGCGGGTTGCATCATTCGATCGCGATTCCTCAACGACATCACCGCCGCGTACCGTCGTGATCCGGGGCTCACGAACATCCTGCTCGATGACTTCTTCCGATCCGAGGTAACAACGGCCGTCGATGGCTTGCGGCGAACCGTCTCACGGGCTGTGCTTGCCGGAATCCCTGTTCCGGCATATTCATCGGCTCTTGCATTCTTCGACGCATTCCGCTCCGAACAGCTACCGGCGAATCTCACACAAGCTCAACGCGACTACTTCGGCGCACACACGTACGAACGAACGGATCGCCCCCGAGGCGAATGGTTCCACACGAAATGGATGGATACGTAGATGACGAAGCCATGGCCACGGACAATGCCGGCGCTGATCACCGCTTTCAACGCTGACGGCACCGTTGATCTCGCTGCTCACGCTCACAACATCTCGGTGGCCGTGGCGGCAGGTACCAGCGGGATCCTTGTAGCGGGTTCCACGGGTGAGGGTCCGTATCTCGAACCAGATGAACGGATGACGCTCGTGTCGACAGCCAGGGAAGCCCAGGGGGACCTGACGATCGTGTGCGGGATCTCGGCCGAGACCGACCGGCAAGCGCTGGCACAGATCGGGGAAGCTGCGAACGGCGGCGCCGATGCTGTGCTTGTTGCGACACCTGGCGCGCTCGTGCGTAACCGCGATGCCCTGATCATCGAGTTCTACAAGAGGATCGCTGACCTCTCTCCCCTGCCCGTACTCCTGTACACGGTCCCTCCCGTGACGGCCTATGTGCTCCCTGTCGAGTCCGTCATCGAACTCGCCGACCACCCGAACATCGCCGGCATGAAGGACAGCGGCGGCGACCCAACCCGCCTCAAGGATCTCTCGAACGTTCTCTCTCCCGAGTTCATCGTCTACGCGGGCAGCTCGAAGGTCCTCGCGGAGAGTGCCACCCGCGGTGCTCACGGAGCCATCACCGCAAGCTCGAACTACGCATGGGCACTCGCCGATGCGGCAGTCTCCGGTAACAGCGACGCTCAATCCACGCTCGCTGAACTCACGAGCTTCATCGAGCCACACGGCGTACCCGGCACCAAGTTCGCCGCCTCCGTAACAGGCATGCGACCCGGCCACTCCCGCCTGCCTCTGCAACCTCTCGCACCAGAATTCGAGCCCGCCATTCGCAACGCAATCGCAGGGCTGAAAGCTGAAAGCTGAAAGCTGAATCCTTGTTCTTCTCTCTCTGAACGGAGGCGAAGCCGGGCGGTCGGCGGACAATGTCCGGCTCGTGTGCGATTGCACAGCGCCGTCGTTACCGTTTCGAGCGATGCAACTAGGAATCCGCAATGAATTGGCAGGGAACGAGAAGCGCGTCGCCGTAGCCCCGGCGTCAATCGCTCCGTTCATGGACCTCGGATTCACCGTATCGGTCGAGAGTGGTGCTGGCACGGCAGCCGGCTACCCCGACAGCGCGTACGCCGAAGCCGGCGCATCCGTGGTGTCAAGCCTCGCCGATGGTGGAGCCACTGACCTTCTCGTCAAGATCACACCTCCCACGGAGGATGACCGTGCTCTTCTGACATCCGACGGCGTGATCATTGGTCTCGTCGACCCCGCGACCCACAAGGACCTCTATTCCTCGTGGGGCACGAACGGAATCACGACCATCTCCATGGAGATGGTCCCACGAACAACAATCGCCCAGGCAATGGACGCTTTGTCATCGCAGGCAAACGCTGCCGGTTATGCCGCTGTCCTCCTCGGCGTTACCGAACTCCCGAAGTTCATGCCGATGCTCGTCACGGCTGCTGGGACGATCCCACCGGCCAATGTGTTGATCCTCGGCGTCGGAGTCGCTGGACTCCAGGCGATCGCAACGGCGAAGCGCCTCGGGGCAATCGTGTACGCATACGACATCAGGCCTGAGACCAAGGAACAGGTCGAGTCACTCGGCGGACGCTTCGTCGAGGCCGAGACCCAGCAGATGGATGACGGCGGATATGCACGAGCAGTCGACGAGGAGACAGCGGCACGGCAACGTGAAGCTCTCTCAGACGCTGTTGCGGCCGCCGACCTCATCATCACAACTGCACAGGTTCCGGGTCGCAAGGCACCGCGCCTGATCGATGCCGACATGGTCTCGGCGATGAGCGCCGGTTCCGTGATCATCGACATGGCAGCGTCTTCCGGCGGCAACGTCGAGGGCTCCGCTCCTGACGAGCGTGTGACGGTTGGCGATGTCACAATCCTCGGACCGACGGATCTCGCATCCAAGGTCGCCACCGACACGAGTCGCATGTTCGGACGCAACGTCCTCGAACTCGTCAAGCGAATGGTCGTCGAAGGCGAGCTGACGGTCGACCACGAAGATCCTGTCGTCGGACCATCCATTGTTGCTCCGATAGCAACCTCCCCCGAAAGCGAG
The DNA here is from genome assembly GCA_039714175.1 of Actinomycetota bacterium. Taxonomy (GTDB): domain Bacteria; phylum Actinomycetota; class Acidimicrobiia; order Spongiisociales; family UBA5794; genus B3-G11. Next base: position 3,340 of record JBDLJV010000099.1, on the reverse strand, counting down.
GCCTCAGAATGAGCGCAGAGTTCATTGCTGGCATCGTGGTCTTCGTCCTGGCGGCATTCGTCGGGTTCGAGATCATTGCAAAGGTGCCACGCACACTGCACACACCGCTCATGTCAGGAGCAAACGCCGTATCCGGAATCACGATCGTTGGCGCCATCATCGCCGCCGGTCTCGGAACAGGCGTCCTGGCTGCGGTACTCGGATTCCTGGCGGTCACCTTCGCGATGATCAACGTCGTGGGTGGCTTCCTCGTGACCGACCGGATGCTCGAGATGTTCAAGAAAGTCCCGGGTAAGAGCTGATGACTGAACTTTCATACCTCGCCGCCGGCGTCCTCTTCATCGTCGGCCTCAAAGGACTGACCTCACCCAGGACTGCCCGTCGCGGCAACCGCATCGCCGCCGTTGGCATGTTGGTCGCCATGGTCGTGACCGTCGTCTATCTGATCGGTCTCGACGCCAAGATCGCTTGGGCCATCGTCGTTGCCGGAATCGTTGTCGGCGGAGGCATCGGCGCCTTCCTTGCAATCAGGGTCCAGATGACCGATATGCCACAGCTCGTTGCTGCGTTCAACGGCTTCGGTGGTGGATCGTCCGCTCTCGTCGCAGCGGCAACGGTTGTCGCTCTCGATGCCGTCATCCCGACCGAGACTGCGGTCACCACAGCATTGTCGCTCATCATTGGAGCGATCACGCTGACCGGTTCGTTCATCGCCTACGGCAAGCTCCAAGGGATCGTTCCCTCGAAGCAGATCTTCCCCCCGGGTGGCGTCGCCACGAACGGTGTGCTCTTCGCTGCGGCCATCGCCGCAGCGGGATATGGCATCTTCGCTGACTCTGCGACAGGTTTCTGGATCGCAACGGCTCTCGCTGCTGTCCTCGGCGTGACCGCAGTACTGCCCATCGGCGGTGCAGACATGCCGGTGGTCATCTCCCTGCTGAACTCGTTCTCCGGCATTGCAGCTGCAATGGCCGGTTTCGTCATCGGCAACCAGGCGCTCATCGTTGGTGGTGCGCTCGTTGGAGCCGCTGGTCTCATTCTCACGCTCGAGATGGCCGTCGCCATGAACCGGTCTGTTGCGAGCATCCTGTTCTCCCAGTTCGGGGGCGGAGCCACTGCAGAGGACATCGGGACAAAGCCCGTCAAGAGCGCCACGGCGGATGATGCCGCTATCGCCCTTGCATACGCAGAGCGTGTCATGATCGTTCCCGGCTATGGACTCGCCGTCGCGCAGGCCCAGCACGCCGTGAAGGATCTCGCCAACGCTCTCGAAGCCAAGGGGATTCAGGTCACCTACGCCATCCACCCGGTGGCAGGCCGCATGCCGGGCCATATGAACGTGCTTCTCGCCGAGGCGGATGTGTCGTATGACCTGCTGCTGGACCTCGAGCAGTCGAACCCGAAGTTCCCGCAGACAGATGTTGTCCTCATCGTTGGAGCGAACGACGTTGTCAATCCGGCGGCAAAGAACGATCCGGACAGCCCGATCTACGGCATGCCGATCCTCAATGTCGACGACGCCAAGACAACCATCGTCGTCAAGCGGTCGCTCTCTCCCGGCTTCGCCGGCATCGACAACCCGCTGTTCTACGAGGACACCACGCTGATGTTCTTCTCGGATGCCAAGCAGGCGCTCGAAGACGCACTGGCGGCTGTCGAAGCCCTGTAGGAGACTATTGAGTAGTCTCCTACAGCATGGAATTCAGTGACGTCGTCAGGCGCCGCCGCATGGTTCGCAACTACACGGACCAATCGGTGGCGCCTGATGCCATTGACCGCATCGTCGACTCAGGCGTTCGCGCTCCCTCCGCAGGGTTCAGCCAGGGACAGCGCTTCGTCGTCGTAACCGACGAGCAGACCCGAAATCGAGTCGCAACGGCATCAGGCGAGGGCGAGTACCTCGCCAAGGGCTTCGATCCGTGGATCTCGAAGGCTCCTGTCCACATCATCATCTGCGCTGACAAACAGGCCTATGTCAACCGATACTCAGAACCGGACAAGGGCGGGACCCATGAGTGGGCTGTGCCGTACTGGTGGGTCGATGCCGGTGCCTCTCTGATGGCGATCCTCCACGCCGCGGTCAACGAAGGGCTGGCCGCCGGGTTCCTGGGCGCCCATGCGACCGATGATCTGCACGACGCTCTCGACATCCCACCTGACATCCTCATCGCAGGCATCGTCACTCTCGGCCACGGAGCGCCCGATCGGCGATCCGGAAGCCTCGACCGTGGACGTACATCCCGCGACGACGTTGTTCGATACGACCGCTGGTAGAAGTCCGGAGCCACAACCTGGTGGCCCGTCTACCATCGACAGCCAGAATGACCGACGCCGATACCCAGCCACTGGCCGAACGAGCTGCAGCCCTCGACGCCGTCGATCCGCTCCGGTCCTTCCGCGATCGGTTCGTGATCGAGGACGATCTCGTATATCTCGACGGCAACTCGCTCGGTCGTCTCCCCCGGGGAACCTCTGAACGCATCTCGACTGCGGTCGAATCCGATTGGTCCACGCGCCTCGTCCTCGGTTGGGACAGCTGGCTCGACATGGGGCTCAGACTCGGCGACATGCTCGCCCCCTTGATCGGTGCCGAGAACGGGGAGGTCGCCATCGCGGATCAGACATCGATCAACCTCTACAAGCTTGCCTCGGCTGGTCTCGCCGCCAGCGGTCGAGTGAATGTCCTCACCGATTCAGGGAACTTCCCGTCCGATCGCTACATGCTCTCATCTGTTGCCGAGGCGGCCGGTGGGCGGTTGGTGATCGTCCCGGAGGATCCCACTCCCGATGACCTCGCTCGGCACCTCGATCAAACCGTCGGCCTTGTATCGCTGTCCCACGTCTCCTACCGATCAGGACGAATGATGGATGGTCACCACACCACCCGTGTCGTCCACGATGCGGGTGCGATGATGCTCTGGGACCTCGCACACTCAGTGGGTTCGGTGCCGGTTGATCTCTCGGACTGGAACGCAGATCTCGCCGTCGGCTGCACGTACAAGTACCTCAACGCGGGTCCCGGTGCTCCCGGATTCCTCTACGTGCGAAGCGACCTGCAGACGATGCTCACGCAGCCGCTCACCGGCTGGTTCGGCCATGCGGATCAGTTCGGGTTCAACGCCGAGTGGACACCGGCTCATGACATCAGGCGCTTCCTCGTCGGGACGCCGCCCGTCATCTCCATGACGGGTGTCGAGGTCGGTGTCGCGTTGACGGCTGAGGCCGGAACGGAAGCGATCCGGAACAAGAGCATCGCCATGACCTCGTTCTTCATCGACGCAGTGAGGTCACTCGATCGTGTAGGTGTCACGATCGCCACTCCCCTCGTTCCCTCCCAACG
>JBDLJV010000098.1:0-8008 GCA_039714175.1 Actinomycetota bacterium | reverse complement strand
GAAATCTGAATCCGCGCCGCGGAGTTCGTCGTAGTCAACCTCGACACACGCTATGCCGCGGTCCTGGGCGAGCAGCTTGGCCTGGGGTTTGATCAACTGGGCAACGAATATGCCACGGACCGGTGCGAGCCGGGTGTCGCGATTGAGGAACTCGAGATACCTCGTCAGTTGTTCCACGCCATCGATCTCTCCGCGGCGCTTGATCTCGACGGCAACGGTCTCGCCCTCCGAGTTCCTGCAGAGAAGATCGACGGGACCGATCGGCGTCGGATACTCCCTACGTATCAGTGAGAGCCCTCCCTCGATGACATCGGGAGTCTCTGCCAGAAGTCGCTGCAGTTCGAGTTCGACCCCGTCCTTGACGAGCCCCGGATCCTCGCCGAGATCGCGCGACGTCTCGAAGTGAACATCGCCGAACTCGATGATGAGCCTCTCCCCCTTCGGGTTGATGACCGTCCAAACGTCATCATCTTCGGACAACGTGTTCGGCGCGTTCATCCAATTCAGTGGCTTGTAGGCACCACCATCGGCATGCACGAGAACGCATCCGTCCGCCTTGACCATGACAAGGCGGGTGGCCCAGGGCAGGTACGCGTTAAGGCGTCCCTCGTACCTAACCGTGCACTCAGCTACTCGAATCCGCATCGGCGTCGAGGCTACCGGTATCCGGGTTCTCATCCCGACCGGCTCCGATGAAGCCAAGTCCGTACGTGATAGTGAAAGCGGTCACCACCGCCGTCCCGATGAGAGCAATTGTCGAGACGCCGAATCCGACGACGAATGCAGCGAAGACCATGATGGAGAGAGGAATGCTCGCGAGAGCACCCGCGACACCGCCCATCGCTGCCCCGACGGCGAGGCCGAGCGGCAGATCAGGGAACAACACATGGAGCGCCACCCCGAGCGTGCCCCCGATGAAGAAGAGCGGGAAAAAGGGGCCTCCGTAGAAACCGGAAGCGAGAGCACTCGACAGGGCGATCATCTTCAACACGACGATCAGTAGCAGCGCCCAGATCGCCACATCGCCAGCGGTTTCGATGAGCACCTCAAGCCCGCCGATTCCGGAGAACATCGTCACCGGCATGGCGAAGAAGATGGTTCCCGCAAGGATGCCCCCGATGGCACCGCGGATGATCGGCCGCCCGGCGAGAGGAGCAAATGCTCTGTTCATCAGCTTCGCGCTTATTCCGAAGAGCAGTGCTGCCGCGGCAGAAACAACGCCGATAGCGACAGCGACCAGGAAATAGATCATCTTCAGATCGAACGACTCGAACGTGTACAGCCCAACGAATACTTCGCCGAGAACGGGGTAGATAATCACGAATCCGACGATTCCGGCGACCAACGACGGGATCACGGTCGAGAACACGAATCCGAGGTTCTGCGTGTGGGCCAACTCGAGCGTCATCAGCGATGCGGTGAACGGAGAGCTGAGAAGACCTCCGAAGACCGACGAAACGGAAGAGAACATGCCGCTTCGGATGCGATCCTCGTCGGCTCCCCTCCCACGCGTGTACCAGGTTGCCATGCCTCCGGCCCCGCTGGCAAGAGGGCCCTCCGGTCCCACGCTTGCACCGGAAACGAGCGAAGTGAGCCCGATGACCACTGCCTTCCATGCGACCGTCGGTTCAACGTAGCCCTCTTCGAGCTCGTGGATGAATCCGTCGAAGCGCGCTGGTGCCTTCAACACCATGTAGAGGATCCCGATGACGATCCCTCCCACGGCCGGAACAGCGAACGTGCGCCAGTCACCGCTGAACCAGCCAACCGACAAAGCATCGTGTCCCCAAATCGCGTTGGTCAGGAAGTGTTCAACACCCAGGTATAGGAGCGTGAAGATGCCGGCAGCGCCCCCGATGACCACGGCATCGGCAATGCGCGCCCAGAAAGCCGGGTCCTTTGCATAGGGAACTGCCATAGATGGCAACCCTAGGCGTGTCAGCCGATCGAGCCTTCCATCTGAAGCTCGATGAGACGATTCATCTCAACGGCGTACTCCATCGGGAGTTCCTTGACGATCGGCTCGATGAACCCGGCGACGACCATCGCTGTCGCCTGTTCCTCGGTGAGTCCGCGACTCATGAGGTAGAAGAGTTGATCCTCTCCAACCTTCGACACGGTGGCCTCGTGTCCAATGTCGATATTGGACTCCTCAACTTCCATGTACGGATACGTGTCCGATCGTGAATCCTCGTCGAGCAACAACGCGTCACATCGCACGAAGGCCTTGGACGATTCGGCGCCCTCCTCCACACGCACGAGACCGCGGTACGCCGAGCGTCCGCCGCCCTTGCTGATCGACTTCGACGTGATCAGTGAGGTCGTGTCGGGTGCGACATGGACCATCTTGGCTCCAGCATCAAGCACCTGTCCGGTGTTCGCGAAAGCGATGGAAAGCACCTCACCATGGGCGCCCTCTTCCATCAACCAGACGGCGGGATACTTCATGGTGAGACCGGATCCGAGGTTTCCGTCGACCCATTCCATGGTTGCGTTCTTGTAGGCGGCAGCACGCTTCGTCACGAGATTGAGAACGTTGTTGGACCAGTTCTGAACGGTCGTGTATCGACAGCGACCGCCCTCCTTGACGATCACCTCGACCACTGCAGCGTGTAGAGAATCATTCGTGTAGACGGGAGCCGAACAACCCTCGACGTAATGGCAGTATGCGCCCTCGTCGACGATGATCAGCGTCCGCTCGAACTGACCCATCGACTCAGCGTTGATGCGGAAGTAGGCCTGCAGCGGCTCCTCGACATGTACTCCCGGTGGCACGTAGACGAAGGATCCGCCCGACCACACGGCTGAGTTCAGCGCCGCGAACTTGTTGTCGTTGGCCGGGATGATCGTTCCGAAGTATTCCTGAACAAGTTCCGGGTAGTCCCGCACGGCCGTGTCCATGTCGCAGAAGAGCACGCCGAGTTCTTCGAGGTCCTCACGATTGCGGTGGTACACCACCTCCGACTCGTACTGCGCTGTCACACCGGCGAGATACTTGCGTTCCGCTTCGGGAATGCCGAGCTTCTCGTACGTCTCCTTGATGGACTCGGGCACCATGTCCCAGTCCTTGGCCTGACCCTCGGTCGGCTTGATGTAGTAGTAGATGTCGTCGTAGTCGATGTTCTCGAGGATTCCGCCTCCGCCCCAGGTGGGAGTTGGCTTGTTGAGGAATCGCTTGTAGGACTTGAGCCTGAAGTCGAGCATCCACTCGGGCTCGTCCTTCATGTCGGACATCTGGCGAATCAGGTCTTCGTCAAGACCCTTCTCGGGTTTGAATACGTAATCCTCTTCATCGGACCAGCCAAGTTGATAGGCGCCAAGATCGATGTCGACGGTGGTCATGTTGGGCTCCTCGGGCAATTCCACTACGCGGCTAGGGGAATTGTATCAGGAACGTGGTGCGACTCGCCCGGATGACTGCGAGTGGGAGTGGGGGAAGACCGGGCCACCCGGGACGAGTCACAACTCGTACAGGGATAACGCTTGGGAACACTCCCGTGTTCCCAAGGCGTCGTAGTACGTATTACGTAGTACGTAGTACGGCTTCGGAGTCCGCGGCCCGGACTTCGGGCGTCAGATCGGGTGGTTCGGGTCTCAAGACCCAGAAGTGGCGGAGTGCAGATTCCCAGTCGGTGAGCAGTTCCACTCCCCGTTTCGAGTTGGTGCGTGCGACGTGTGTCTCGATCATGGCTCTGAGCTCGGCGGCGTCCTGGGGATCGAGCCGCTTCGGCGCTGGAGCCGAGGCCGAGATATGCGCCTTCACCGACATGTCCGCGTCGTGGAGAAAGAGAACACCTCCGGTCATGCCGGCGGCAATGTTCCGACCAACAGGACCGAGTGAAACAACGCGACCCCCGGTCATGTATTCGCAGGGATGATCCGACGTTCCCTCGACCACTGCCGTTGCGCCTGAGTTCCTTACCGCGAACCGTTGGCCCACGGTGCCTGCAACGTACAGTTCTCCCCCGGTTGCACCGTACAAGCAGGCATTCCCCGCACCCTGGGGGATCACCGTTGCCTCCGTAAAGGGCCGAATCGCGATGGAGCCGCCGCCCATGCCTTTGCCGACATAGTCATTGCCCACACCGTCAAGATCGAAATCGATGCCCTTTGCCAGGAAGGCTCCGAATGACTGACCGGCAGTTCCCGACAGCCTGATGTGGAGTTGGCCCTCGTCCAGTCCCGCGTCACCGTTGATCTCGGCGATCTCCCCGGACAGGCGTGTGCCAACCGATCGATCAGTATTCGCAATGGGAAACGCGACCGAAATCGGGCCTTCACCTCGCAGCACCGCCCGGCCCACCGCTGCAAGCTGTTCCCCCAGCGGCGAGCGTCCCACGCGACGGAACCCGCGATCAGGACCGAAGTCGGCACGAACGAGAAGCCTGTCGAGATCTGCGCCCACACCTGCACGGGACGATGTCAGAAGGTCGCCCCGCCCGATGATCTCATCGAGGGTTCGTGCTCCCATCGTCGCGAGCGTGCGTCGCACATCCGAGGCGATGAGCCGGAACAGTTCAATGACCTGTTCGACCGAGCCGGTGTATTTGGCCCGGAGATCCTCACGCTGCGTTGCGATTCCGACCGGACACGTATTCTCGTGACACTGCCGAACCATCTTGCACCCGAGCGCAAGCAACGGCACGGTACCGAACCCGTATCTGTCCGCCCCAAGAAGGGCTGCTACGACGACGTCCCTGCCTGTGCGAAGTCCTCCGTCGGTCTCGACGAGAACTGAGGAGCGGAGGCCGTTTGCCACGAGCGCCTGATGAGCTTCGGCGAGCCCGATCTCCCACGGCGATCCCGCATGCTTCATCGAAACGATCGGTGAGGCACCCGTACCACCCGAGTTACCAGAGATCGTTATGGCGTCTGCCGATGCCTTGGCCACGCCGACAGCGATCGTGCCGACTCCCGGTCCGGAAACGAGCTTCACCGACACACGAGCGAGAGGTTTGAACGTCTTGAGGTCGTAGATCAGCTGCGCGAGATCCTCGATCGAGTAGATGTCGTGGTGGGGTGGCGGCGAGATCAGCGTGACGCCCGGCTCGGTATGGCGGAGTCGGGCGATCTCGGCCGTCACCTTGTGTCCGGGAAGCTGTCCGCCCTCGCCGGGCTTGGAACCCTGGGCCATCTTGATCTGGAACTCCTCGCCCGAGGCCAGATACCCGGGGGTGACGCCGAAACGCCCACTGGCGATCTGCTTGATCTGCGAGTTCAGCTTCGTGCCGAAACGTCCGGCATCCTCGCCGCCCTCGCCGGAATTCGACATCCCACCGATGTGGTTCATGGCTTCTGCAAGTGTTTCGTGGACTTCCTTGGACAGGGCCCCCATCGACATTGCAGCGGTCACGAACCGACGCATGATCCGCTCAACCGGTTCGACCTCCGCGACCGATATCGGATCGCCCACGCTCCCGATCTCCAGCAAGTCCCGAAGTTCCATGGCCGGACGCGACTGTTCGACCAGATCCAGGTACTTGTCGTACTCGTCCATGTCACCGGAGCGCACAGCCTTCTGGAGGGCCAGGACCGCGCGTGGTGCCGCTATATGGGGAACACCGCCCCTGCGATGCTTGTAGTAGCCCTCGATCTCGTCGCCACCCCCCGCGTACCTCCGGTGCCGCTCCACCACGTCTGCGGTGATCTTGTCGAAACCGACCCCACCGATACGACGCTGTGTGAACCGGAACGCGAACTCACATACATCATCGTCAAGACCGATTGCCTCGAAGAGTTCTGATGATCGATACGACTTGACCGTGCAGATTCCCATCTTGGACATGATCTTGAGCAGACCGTTCTCGAGGCTCGTCCTGTAGTTCTCCTGGGCCTCAACGGCCCCCATGGGCACGTCTCCCGCCACTGCCATCGCGCGCACCTGCTCGATCGCAAGGTACGGATTGACAGCTGCTGCACCGAAACCCATGAGGCAGGCGAGGTCATGCGAATCACGAGGTTCGCCCGACACCGCAATGATCGAGGCATGGAGGCGCAGCCCGACGTCGATGAGGTGGTGATGAACCGCCCCGACAGCCAGAGCGATCGGGATCGGCGCGTGACGTTCGTCCGTGGCTCGATCCGAGAGCATCACGATGGTTGCACCATCGCGCACGACCGACTCCACCTCGGCGCAGATCTCATGGAGTGCCGAGATCATCCCCTCAGGACCGCCCGCCGGATCAAAGAGGATGTCAAACCACTCGGACCGGAAGGACGAGTCCTCAGATGTGCGGAGCTCCTCGAGGTCGGCATCCGAGAGCACTGGCGACACAAGCTCCATCATGTGCGCCTGCTGGGGAGTCTCCTCGAGCAACGATCCGTGGCGACCGACGTAGGTGCGCAGTGACATCACCAGCTTCTCACGGATGGGATCCATCGGCGGATTGGTCACCTGGGCAAAGGCTTGGTGGAAGTACCGGGTGAGCCTCTGGGGCAGCGCCGAAAGGGCGGCGAGCCCGGTGTCGTGGCCCATCGAGAGGACCGGCTCCTTCCCCTCGGTCATCTGCTGGAGCACCAGCCGCCGCTCCTCGGCCGTGTATCCGAACACACGAGCGAGCGCGTCCGCATCGAAGCGGTCATCCTGGAGGTCGTCGAATGGATCCCGAACATACGCCGTCTGGGTGTTGATCCAGTTGGCGTACGGCCGGTGGCTCGCAAGGCTCGCCTTGACCTCATCGGACATCGAGACCGTTCCATCCTCAAGATTCATCGCAAGGATCTCACCAGGGCCGAGTTGCCCGGTCTCGACAGCGAGGACCTCAACCTCAGGAGCGATGCCTGCCTCAGAAGCGACGAGGACAGTGTCGGGCGTGATCGTCCAGCGCGCCGGACGGAGACCGTTGCGGTCAAGGCCGGCGATGAGCGTCGTGCCGTCCGTGGCAGCGATGGCCGCAGGGCCGTCCCATGGCTCGGTCAGGAAAGCGTGATACTCGTAGAACGCCCTCAGATTCGGGTCGAGGTCTGTCACGTTCTCCCATGCCTGAGGGATCAACATCTCCTTGACATGGGCAACACCCCGCCCTGATCGGACGAGTACTTCCATCGCCTCATCGAGACTCGCAGAGTCACTTCCGACGTTCGGGCGAACGAGAGGCGCAAGGTCCCCTGTCCGGTCTCCCCACACACCGTCTCCCAGATCGTTGGATCTCGCCGCCATCCACGCGCGGTTCCCCTGAACCGTGTTGATCTCACCGTTGTGAGCCAGCATGCGGAATGGCTGTGCCAGCTCCCAGGAAGGTTGCGTATTCGTCGAGTACCTCTGGTGGAAGATCACGAAATCCGATTCGTACATCGGATCCCTGAGATCCCAGTAGAACTGCTCGATCGTGTCTGCGGTGAACAGGCCCTTGTAGACGATGGTTCTCGCCGAAGCCGACACGATCGCGAATCCGTCGATGTCATCGGTGCGTTCGACCTGCTTCCTCGCGAGGAACAACGCCCTCTCGAGCGTCTCCTGATCCGGGATCGTTGTACCGGCCTGGACGATGGCCTGCCGGATGATGGGAAGTGAGGCCGTTGCGGTCTCCGACAGGATGTTCGGATCGATCGGCACGGACCGCCACAGCAGCGTCTTGACGCCATTCGCTTCCAGGGCGTCTTGGACGATCTGACGGGTCTCATCGACGGCGTCCTTCGGGAGGAACGCCATCACGACCCCCATGCGATCACGTTCCGGCGATTCGATGCCGTGAGCCCTGAGCTCACGCTCGAGCAATCGATACGGCACCCTGGTCATCATGCCTGCGCCGTCACCTGTTCCATCAGCCGAGCGCGCACCTCGATGGTCGAGTGCGTGGAGGCATTCGACGCCGAGCCGCACGACCCGATGCGACGCGACCGTGTTCCGGTCAGCGAGGAACCCAACACCGCACGCGTCGTGGTGTTGCAGCGGGTTGTAGAGCGGGTATCCGTCCATGCAACTGGCCTCCGTTGCGAGTCGGGAAGGTATCACCTACACACATATTCGCAAATCGAAATCCCGGGGATCGACATCCGACATCCGACA
>JBDLJV010000097.1:0-8025 GCA_039714175.1 Actinomycetota bacterium | reverse complement strand
GGACGGCGACGTTGTCGTGCTCGAGGATGGTGAGATGCGCGTTGAGAGGGGAGTGATCCCTGCTGGCTACGTGTATGTGGACGGCACCGAGGTTGGTGGCGCGGACAGCATCATTCGTGATCGACGACACCTCGCCGACGACGGTGTGCTCATCGTGACGATCGGCGTCAACTTCTCAACCGGTGAGATCCTCATTGGTCCCGACGTCGATTCCCACGGCGTCACCTCCGATGATGACGACCTGCACTCGGTCATCAAGGAGCGCGTCGAGCAGTCGGTGGCGTCTCTCGAACATCCGATCGACCCCGATCACCTCCGGACACGCGTGCGCAATTCCGCCACCCGGGCCGTCAAGAAGGCGGTCAAGCGCCGACCCGTGGTGTTGCCCGTCGTCATAGAAGTTTGACAACCGACATCCGACATCCGACATCCGAGTCCAGAATTACAGGCTTGTAACTCTCCGCGCGAGAAATCGCGCGGAAGGTGGTTTGTTCTTGACGAAATCCGGAGTACAGTTCATATCCCATGGCTACACGCACGACAGCGAGTAGGGCCACGGGGCGGAGTACCGCAAAGAGAAAACAGAAGAAACCGTCGCTTGTCTCACGGGCCACCTCCGCGCTGGGGGCCATCCCGAGGAGAATCGGCGAACACCTTGGAGATCACAAGGCCGACGTGTGGGGCATTGTCCTCGTTGCCGTTGGCGTGTTGGTCTTCCTCTCTTTCTTCGAGTTGGCCGGACCCTTCGGCACCACCTCATCTGCTGTTGCACGCCTGCTCTTCGGCGTATGGGCGTTCGTCGTCCCCGTCGCCCTGATCGTCGGAGGACTGTCCCTCATCGGTGTCCTCGGCACGGACGAGAATCCGAAGACGCTCGTCGGTACAGGTGTCCTCTTCGTCGGATCACTCTCGTTGTTCCACCTCTTTACAGGCAATCTCCCAATCGCAGGCACAGAGGAGTCGATCGAAGACGCAGGCGGAGTTGTTGGATCTCTGATCGCCTACCCGCTTGAGCGGATCGTCGGCTACTGGGGCACGTTCGTCGTGCTTGTTGCCGTCATTGGTGTCGGTGCACTGCTCATCACACGTGCATCGCTCGGCGATGTGCTGCGATCCGTTGGTGCCTACTTCAAGAGCCTGTGGGAGTGGGTCGGGATGGCTCGCGCCCAGAGGGCAGAGGCAGTTGCGCTGGCACCGATGCCTCAGGTGGCTCCACCGATCGAGGCTGTTCCTGTCGAGAAGAAGTCCAAGAAGAAGTCCAAGGCCGCCGATCAGGATCCCGCGCCTCCAACGCCGCTGAAGCCGAAGGTCCCGAAGCCCTTGACGAGCGAGGGGTACGAACTGCCACCACTCGACATCCTTCGGCTTTCCAGCCACGAAGGCCACGACGGTCGTGGTCTCACGTCCACCGGCGAAGCCTTGGAGGAGACGCTTCTGCAGCACGGAGTCGATGCGAACCTCGTCCGAATCGTCCCCGGACCCACGGTCACCAGATACGAGATCGAGCTCGCACCCGGTGTCAAGGTGAACAAGGTCACGAACCTGACGCACGACATTGCATACGCACTCGCCGCAGCTGATGTGCGGATCCTCGCGCCGATCCCGGGCAAATCGGCTATCGGTGTCGAAGTTCCGAATACCAAGCGCCATCTCGTCACTCTTGGCGACATCCTGACGTCCGATCTGGCTGGATCAGATCACGATCCCATGCTCGTGGCGCTTGGCATGGACGTTTCGGGTAGCCCGCAGATGTTGCGGCTGACCGAGCTCCCGCACGTGCTCATCGCCGGAGCGACGGGTGCGGGCAAATCTTCGATGGTCAACTCACTCCTCACCTCGATCCTCATGCGTGCAACCCCTGATGAGGTGCGTTTGATCCTTGTCGATCCGAAGAGGGTCGAACTCGGCCAGTACAACGATGCGCCCCATCTGCTCACACGAGTGATCACGAATCCGAAAAAGGCAGCAGACGCTCTCCAGTGGGCGGTGGCGGAGATGGACCGCCGCTACGACCTGCTCGCCGATGCCGGGGTCCGCGACATCGACTCGTACCGAGAAACATACGATGCCGGGGGACTCGACGAAGAGATGTTCGACCGCTTCCCCTACATCGTCGTCGTGGTCGACGAGTTGAACGACCTCATGATGGTTGCCGGTCGAATAGTCGAGGACTCGATCGTACGCATCGCCCAGATGGCTCGTGCGGTCGGCATCCACCTGGTGCTCGCGACGCAGCGACCTTCTGTCAACGTCATCACCGGTGTCATCAAGGCGAACGTGCCGTCGAGGCTTGCGTTCTCCGTCGCTTCCCAGACGGACAGCCGGGTCATCATCGATCAGGCGGGCGCCGACAAGCTCGTTGGACTCGGGGACATGCTGGTTGTTACCGCTCGCGACCCGAAGCCCGAGCGCATCCAAGGCGCGTTCGTATCCGAGGCCGAGGTCCACGCGACGGTTGATTGGGTTCGCGAACAGCGTGATGCCCAGTACAAGGACAAGGAAGTCTTCCAGCAGGCGGAACAGGCCGCATCCGAGGTCGAGGAGTTCGATGGCGAGGATCCTGAGATCATGCGGCAGGCGATCGAGCTGGTCGTCAGGTCGCAGCTCGGGTCGACGTCAATGCTGCAGCGGAAGCTCCGTATCGGGTTCGCACGGGCCGGACGAGTGATGGACATCATGGAAGCGAAGGGAATCGTCGGACCGTCCGAGGGCTCGAAGGCCCGATCGGTCCTCATCACCGAAGAAGAGTTGGAGACAGTTCTCGGATAGGGATTGCCAATCTCGATCCAATGAGGAGCGCCGTCGCCCGCGGCGCTCTTCGTCATTGTCGGGTAGATCCACAGCGTGCGTCGACGTGTCGGCTTCCTGGTGAGATGATGAGAGGTGGATCGGAAGGAGGTCCGTATGACGATCGCACACGAAACTCGTGGAGGCCGATCGGATCGCACCGGCGGCGGCCCCGGCTGGCAATTCACCGAGTGGCTGCTCGGAATTGTTGGAGGCATTGCCGCCTTCCTCGGACTGTTCATCCTGTTTGCTGGTGAGGAGCAGTACGTGGGGATCGGCGGGGATTGGTCCTGGCGCGTGGGAGAGATCTCCACGGCCTGGACCTACGGATTGCTTGTTGGCGGTGGTCTTCTGTTGATTGGCGCCATCTTCATGGTTGTTGTTGGCCGTGATCGTGTCGACCGTGACCACGGAGCCGACAGAGCGCTCGCAGGTTTGCTCTGGCACGGGGGCATCTTCCTCGCTGTCAACGCGTTCATCTGGCTTCAGGACATCGCAATCGGCGGTGGCCTGGAGTACGCATACTGGGTGACCATTCCATGGGCGGTTGGACTGGCGGTACACGCTTCGATGTTCCTCTCCACGGGCGGAGACCGTAGGTAGCGAGCAATGGCGAGAATCGCTAATCGTCAGATGTGAGCAGAAGGTCCTCGAACTCGGCCCTGAGAACCTTCTTGTCGAACTTGCCTGTGCCGGTCTTGGGCACCTCGTCGACGAAGAGGACACGATCCGGCATCCACCAGTGGGCGATCCTGGGTTCGAGGAAGTCACGGATGCTCTGCTCTGTGAGGGCGGGATCCTTGGCCACCACGAAGGCAACCGGACGCTCCTGCCACTTGTCATGTGCCAGGCCGACAACCACTGCCTCGCGCACATCGTCGTGGGCCATGATCTCGTTCTCAACATCGAGCGATGAGATCCACTCGCCACCGGACTTGATGACATCTTTCGCTCGGTCCGTGATGCGTATGTACCCGTCCGGTGTGATCTTGCAGACGTCGCCTGTGCGTAGCCATCCGTCCACGAACGAGTCGGGTGATCGGTCGTCGTTGTAGTACTCCGCTGCGATCCAGGGCCCGCGGATCAGTAGCTCCCCAAAGGCTTCTCCATCGTTCGGGAGCGTGGCGAAGTTCTCGTCGACGATCTTGACCTGGAGACCGGGGATCGGGCGTCCAGCAGTCTCGAGTACGTCGAGTTGGTCCTCCCATGGCCAATCGGCCATCCACGGCTTCACCGTGGCCACTGCTGCGATTGGGTTCGTTTCCGTCATGCCCCAACCCTGGATGACACGCGCGTCAGCGTTCTTTTCGAACCAGTCGATCATCGCGCGCGGAACTGCGGATCCACCGCAGAACAGGGCCTTCATGTGAGAGATGTCGAGCGACGGGTTCTCCTCGAGGTGGTGCTGGATGCCGAGCCACACGGTCGGGACTCCTGCGGAGTAGGTGACCTGCTCGTCGATGAACAGCTTCGTGAGGCCCGGGCCTGAGAGATCCGGTCCCGGATAGACGAGCTTCGAGCCCGCAACGACGGCGTTGTACGGGTAACCCCAAGCGGCGGCGTGGAACATCGGCACAACCGGCAACACGGTGTCCTCGGGTGTGAACTGGACTTCCGCGAGCGTTGAGAGCGTGTGCAGATACGTGGAGCGCTGGGTGTAGGCGACCCCCTTGGGGTGACCGGTCGTTCCTGAGGTGTAGCAGTACATCATCGGGCTCCGCTCATCAAGGAGGGGCCACTCAGAGAGCGGGGCGATGTCGGCGATGAGCTCTTCGTACGCAATGGCACCATCGATACCGAAGCCTTCAGCGGTTGGTCCCATGATGACGAAGTGCTTCACCGTCGGGAAGCGTCCGATGAGCGGAGCAATGAGGGGTGCAAGGTCAGGATCGATGAAGAGGACCTTGTCCTCACCGTGATTGACGATGTACTCGAGTTGCTCGGGGAAGAGTCGAATGTTGAGCGTGTGGCAGATGCGTCCCGTGTTCGCCGTCGCCCAGTACAGCTCGTGATGCCTGTGGTTGTTCCATGCAAAGGTGCCGATCGCATCGCCGGCTTCGGTGCCAAGCCGTTCGGAGAGGGCCGTTGCCAGCTGTCGTATCCGGGTGTCGGTTTCCGCATAGGTCGTGCGGTATAGCGAGCGATCGGCTTCGACCGAGATGATCTCCTGTTGGGGGTACTGCCACACAGCGTGGTCGTACAGGGTGGAGAGAAGGAGCGGGAAATCATCCTGCATATGCATGGGGCAGCCTCGGTCGACGATTGACGACAGACAGTAGACGACACGCGGGGTTGATGCCCGGTGTCAATGCCGTTCGCTGAACTGCTGGACGAATGTGAACCCACGTTGCAGCAGCACGCGTATCGTTGGGGCATGTACGGAGCTCGTTTCGATGATGCTGAGACCGGGCAATCCTTCGAGTTGAAGGGAGCGCTCAGGGAGCTTGTGGCCGAGGAGGTCGGTGACGTCCGGTCGGTACTCCGAAGTGTCTCCGAAGAGGCGGCCTCGGGGAACTGGGTCGCGGGGTATGTCGCCTACGAAGCTGCTCCTGCGTTCGACGACGCGCTTGTTGTCCAGAGTGGCCTTGAGGGGCCGTTGGCTTGGTTCGGTGTGTTCTCAGAGAGACAGGAGATTGAGCCACCGTCACTCGAATCGTCCGCCCCGGGGAGTTTCTCGGTCTCCCGATGGAATCCGGAGTGGGACGCCGAACAGTATGCGAAGGCCTTTGGCGAGGTGCGGAGACACATCGAGGTCGGCGAAAGCTACCAGGTGAACCTGACGTTCCATCTCAGAGCAGCTGTTTCGGGCCCGGCCGATCTGATCTACGCAGACCTCCTACTGGCTCAGAAGCCTTCGTACGCAGCGCACCTGTGGCACGGGGACACCCATGTGCTGTCCGTGTCCCCGGAGCAGTTCTTCTCGGTGAGGGATGGGAGACTTGCCACGCGCCCCATGAAGGGGACAGCGAGGAGGGGACGCTGGGCCGAAGAGGATGCGGCGATCCGCGATGCCCTCAGTGAGTCGTCGAAGGATCGAGCCGAGAATCTGATGATCGTCGACCTTCTGCGCAACGATCTTGGCCGTGTTGCAGAGTTCGGATCGGTGAACGTGGACGAGCTGCTCACGCTTGAGAAGTACGGGACGGTGTGGCAGATGACGTCACAGATCTCGGCCGATCTGCGGCAGGAGGTCGAACTCGTTGACGTGTTCGGAGCGCTCTTCCCGTGTGGATCGGTGACCGGCGCCCCGAAGGGGAGTTCGATGAAGATCATCTCCGATCTCGAGTTGGCGCCACGAGGTGTCTACTGCGGAGCGATTGGCTTCGTTCCTCCCGGTGACGGGATCAATGGGAGTTCCTTCAATGTGGCCATTCGTACTGTCGAGATCGATGAGTCGGAAGGCGTTGCCCTGTACGGCGTAGGTGGAGGTATCACATGGGCTTCGGAGGCAGACGATGAGTATGCCGAAGCCATGACCAAGGCTCGAGTCCTATCGGAGAGGCCCATGCCTCTCGAACTCATCGAGACGATTCGGTGGGACGATGGTTGGCTGTTGCTGGATGAGCACTTGGCACGGCTGTCCAAGTCAGCGACGTACTGGGACATGCCCTGCGAGGTTGACTCGCTCCGACCGATGCTCGCGGAGATAGAGACCGAGCTATCCGGCCCAACACGACTACGAATCGTTGCTTATGGGGAGGGGAAGGTGTCGTTCTCTTTCGACACAGCTCCTGAGCGCTTCGCTCTCGGCCCGGGACCGGCAGAGGAGCCGGTGCGACTCCGTATCGACGTGGATCCGCTGGATCCTCGGAATCCGCGCCTCTTCCACAAGACGACTGACCGCCACCACTTCGACGTCAGGCGCAAGCGCCACGCCGACGTCGACGATGTTCTCTGCGTGAACAACCGCGGCCTTGTGACCGAGTCCACCATCTCGAATGTCGCGTTCCTCATCAATGGTGCATGGTTCACGCCACCGATGACCGATGGTCTGCTCCCGGGGGTACTTCGCGGCAAGCTGATCGACGATGGTGTGTTGACGGAACGCTCGATTCCTGTAGCCGATGCCTTGGCGGCGGAAGCCGTGGCGCTTCTCAACTCAGTGCGAGGCTGGGAGCCAGCAGTGCTTGAACCGATTCCTGAAATGTCTGTGCCTTAGGAACGCCGCTGGTAGCGTCAGATCATGGTTGACAGCACAGACATCACGAAACGCCTGGCTGAGAATCAGCGCAAGCTTCTCGAGTTGCCCGATGACGCGTTCGCTGAGAAGTACGACCTGCTCAAGGAGCGTGACACGCTTCGGGAGGAGGCGGCAGGTCTCTCGGCGGCGATGGACTCCGGACGCACGGACGAAGAACTCCTGAGAGAGCTTGCAGCGCTCCGGAGTCAGGTCAACCAGATCGAGAAGCAACGGATCGACCTTGTCATGCAGGCAGGTAGCGGTGGCGCGGGTACGTCGGAGATGGGGAACCTTGGCGGTGTGAAGATCAACAAGGGAATCGAGGATGCTCACGGCTTGCCGAAGATCAAGGCGCGTTTGGGCGTCATCAAGGGCCATCTCATAGACCGCGGCGTCGAAATCCCCAAGGTTTGATCGTTGCTGGATCCGATCGTTCACATGGATCAACGGAAGTGGCCGGATCGCGAACACTGGCAATTCCCGATGCGTTATCGGGGTGAGGATGAACATGGGTGCTGGTACTACGTGGCTCCGGACACCAGCGTGCACCGGGGCGACGAGCCAGCCCGCCCCATGGGAGACAGCCTTGTCGTACTTGTCCCCGACAACCAGTGGTGGATCGTCGAGTTCACCTGGGACAACCCGCAGCACACGGTTTACGTCAACATCGGAACGCCCGTCGAGCGGCATGGGGATCGCATCACAACATTCGATCTCGATCTCGATGTCGTCCGGGAGTTGGACGGCTCGGTGCTCGTGATCGACGAGGATGAGTTCGCAGCCCATCAGGTCGAGTATGCATACCCACAGCGCCTCATCGACGGTGCTCGCTCGGCAGCCGACCAAGCCGCCCAGATGCTGCGAGAGGGCATCGAACCCTTCGGAAGCGCTCCCGATCAATGGATCGCCCTCGCCCAGTCCACCTGACGAATCTCTGTTCTCTGATCTCTGTTCTCTGATCTCTGTTCTCTGACGGCGAAGCCGTCCTCTTCTACTACCGTCAGATCGGAACCTGATACCTGATACTTGGCACCTGAGATGTCTGACTACCACGTTCA
>JBDLJV010000096.1:0-8073 GCA_039714175.1 Actinomycetota bacterium | reverse complement strand
CTACGGGTCGACGCGCCCGGAATGGCGGGCGCTCGAGGACAAGATGCTCGCCGACGAACTCTGGGACGCCGCGGGTGTGGTGCGTGCTCCCTCCGAGATCGTTCGGGTCGCAGAAGCGCTCACAGTCACCGAGCGCCTGGCGAGCGAACTCGGGTCAGTGTGGGTTGCTGACAACACGGAGGGATGGCACGGTGGTGGTGAGTACCTCCGGTGGATTCAGACGGATGAGGATGCACACCAAGCGATCGAGTGGTTCGACAGACACGCTGAACGTGTTCGGATCATGCCTTTCCTCGACGGTATCCCCACCTCCATCCACGGGTTCATCACCCGTGACGGCATTGCAGTGTTCAATCCTGTGGAGATGACCATCCTGCGCCACGTCGATAGACCCTCTCTCTTCTACGCCAACGGCGGGAACTTCTGGAATCCACCCGAGCACGTGCGCCTTGAGATGCGCGCTGCCGCCCGGTCGGTAGGCGAGGTCCTCTCGCTACGTCACGGATATCTGGGCGGCTTCGGTGTCGACGGCATCTGCACGACGGAAGGGTTCCGACCGACAGAGCTGAACCCGCGACTCAGCATGGGCCATGCTGTTCACTCCGTTGCCGCAGGGATCCCGATCGGCGGGATGGAACGATCGATGATCGCAGGTGACCTTGATGTCGACGCTGCCGACCTGGAAGCGACGATCCTCGCCGCGAGCGCTACCCATCGTCGTGGCGGAGCGATGCTCCCCCTCGACGGGTCGTATCCCGATGCCAAGACGGGCTTCATCGTCGAGGCCGACCAAGCAATCGCTGTTGACAGTGAAGAGCAGAACGACGGCACCATGACGCTTGGCGAGGCGGCCTTCGGATCTACGATCTTCGCTCAGTTCGATTCTGACCGCACTCCGATCGGGCCATCGATCGCACCACGGGTACTCGCGATCCTCGACCTTGCCCGTAAGCTGTGGGGCGTCGAGGCACCAGACCTCGAAGCAGCCCCGGATCTCTGCGCCTAACGAACCTTCACGAAGCCTCGGCCGTGCCAAACGAGTGGTGGTGCATCGTGATCTGTGATCGCTGTCGATACGACTTCGCCGTAGATGACCCAGTGGTCACCCACCTCATGGCGATCGACCGTCACACACTCGAGGTGGGCGAATGCCGATGACAACACAGGACCAGCCTGGGCCGTGGAGGCCTCCCGCCACTCCGACCCCCCAAACTTGTCTGCGCCGGGGGTGGCGAAACGCATTGCCTCGTCTTCGGTGCCCTCCGGCATCACGTTGACCGTGAACCCGTCGGCCGCAAGCATCCCTTCCAATGAGCCCGTGTTCTTGTCGACACAGACCAGCACGATCGCAGGATCAGCTGACACGGACATGAAGGCGGAAACCGTCAGCCCGATGGGCTCTTCGTCTCCTCGAGCGGTCACGATGGTCACGGTTGCTGCAACGCGGGACATCACACCTTTGAATTCGGCTGCTTCGACAACCATGGGAACCCTCACAATCGGTGGCGAGCAGCGACATGATACGCGTGCGGGTCACCGCCTGTGACGATGCGTCTACTGTGTGGCCCGCAAGGAGCAGGGATGAGCGGCAACGTACAGATCGTCGAAGTCGGGCCCCGAGACGGGCTTCAGAACGAGACAGTGATCCTTTCGACCGAACAGAAGGTCGACATGATCACACGACTCGCTGACGCCGGATTGACGCGCATCGAGGCGGTCTCCTTCGCCCATCCGGACAAGGTCCCCCAGATGGCGGACGCCGAAGCCGTGATGAACAGCCTCCCCGCCAGGAGTGACGTCAGCTACATCGGCCTCATCCTCAACTGGCGTGGCTGGAGGCGAGCTGCGGAAACGCCCGTCGACGAGATCAACATGAACGTCTCGGCATCGAACACGTTCAACCTGAAGAATCAGGGGACGGACACGGACGACACCATCAACGTCCTCGGACAAGTCGTGCGAGACGCATCCTCCAAGGGCATCCCGGTGACAGCGACCATCGCGACATCGTGGGGCTGCCCGTTCGAAGGGGAGGTCCCGTTGGACCGTCTGCTGTACATCGTCGATGCGGTTGTTGCCACAGGGGTTGCAGAGATCTCGCTCGCGGACACGATCGGTGTGGCCGATCCGTGGAGCGTCACCGAGCGGATCAACGCCGTTCGTCCGATCTGTGCCGGAATCCCTCTGCGAGTGCACTTCCACAACACACGCAACACGGGCATAGCGAACGCACACGCAGCGATCCTGGCTGGCGTCCACACACTCGACGCCTCCGTTGGCGGACTCGGTGGATGTCCGTTCGCACCGAACGCCACCGGCAACATCGCAACCGACGACCTCCTCTACATGCTGGAACGGGCAAGGATCTCAACGAAGGTCGACCTTGAAGAGATCATGGAGATCTCCAGACACATGGAAGCCCTCGTCGGCCACCCCATCGAAGCGATGCTGCCCAAGGCAGGCGGGTTCCCTTCCTCCTAGCGGTCGGTCGCTTCACAAGGACTTGAGGAAGACCAGCAGCGGGGCCCAATCAGCAGCAGGATTGAGATCGACGAACGCATCGCGCGCAGATTGAGGTGTCCGACCACAGGTCACGGAGGTAGGGTATCTGAGAGGGACTCAGGAATCTCTATCCGCGTGTCGATCATGGACACAGGCCAGCGGCAGCTCGATGGATCGGGGGAAGAATGGGAAAACGCACCAGCAGCACGAAGACCCCAACCCAACCGAGGTTGAGGAAGAAGCAACGTACTCCCCTGGGGGCGCTCGGTCGACTTGTGGGCATCGTGTTGCTCGTTGGCGCCGTCCTCTTCGTCATCGGTGGCTTCTACTACTCGGGAGAGGTTCGTGATGGTGCGTTGACGCCCCCCGCGTCATACGACCACGACTACCCGCTCGAGATCACCGACGTCTCCGGTGATCGGGTTTCGATCACCGACTCAGGATCCAACGACCAGATCGGCCAACCCGGTATCGAGGGAATCGACTGGGCCGACGGGTACGCCCAAACGACGGAACTGATCTCCTCCACGGACAACGGGGACGGCACGCATACGGACGTGCGTCTGCTGGCCGAAGGTGCCACACCACCGCCTGTCGGCACATCTGTCCGGCTGGACGCCTTCGCCTTCGCCGGTGACCCTGAACAGGCATTCGGAATCCCGTTCGAGACGGTTCGGTACACCTCTGATCTCGACAGCTTCTCCGCATGGGAGATTCCGGGCAACTCGAGCACATGGGCGATCGTTGTTCATGGCAAAGGCGCAGACCTGACCGAGAGCCTGCGCACGATCCCGATACTCCATGACCTCGGGTTCCCGATCCTGGTCATCCACTATCGAAACGATCCGGGGGAAGCGAGCGATCCGTCCGGATATCACCAGTTCGGCGTAACCGAATGGGTAGACGTCGCTGCAGCGGTCACCTATGCCGAGGAGAACGGCGCCAAGAGCCACATCTTGGTCGGATACTCCATGGGTGGTGGGGTCGTCACCAGCTATCTCACACAGTCACCGCTCCGCAACCGGGCCCGTGCTGCGATTCTCGATTCACCGATGCTGAGCTTCGAGGCGGCGGTTGATCATCAGGCGAGCGACACCAAGCTGCCCCTCGTGGGGGTCGGCCTCCCGGATTCCCTCACGACATTCGCCAAGTGGATCGTGTCATGGCGTTTCGACATCAACTGGGACGCGAGCAACTATCTCGCCCAGACCCACGAACTCCACGTTCCCATGCTGATCTTCCACGGATCGAACGATCCTTCGGTTCCCCTGCAGACAAGCAGGGACATGGCGTTTATCCGTCCCGACATCACGACGCTCATCGAGACCGAGGCCTCACACGTGCGATCCTGGAACGAGGGACCCGACGATTACAGGAGTGCCATCCTGTCGTTCCTTGCCGACCATCCCGGCTGAGGGCCCTTCGCAACGAACCACAGATCAGCAACATTCGTCCCACTGGGCCCGGTCACAAGGGTTTCGCCCAGCGCGGTGAGCGCCGTGTGGCTGTCGTTGTTGCGCAGGGCTGTGACAAGATCCACGCCGCTCTCTCGCGCACGCTGAGCCGTATCGCCGTCAACGATTGCTCCTGCAGCCTCGGTGGGACCATCGATGCCGTCGGTTCCGAGCGCGGCGAACAGAACATCCTGCCGATCAGTGTGGATGGCTGCTGCGAGCGCTGCCTCCTGGTTCCTTCCCCCCACACCGGATCCGCTCACCTCGACCGTTGTCTCGCCTGCCGCGATCGTGATGGTTCCGGGTGGCGTCGCATCAATGAGCTGACGAGCAACTACCGCCGACTCCCCCCGGAGATTCGTCGTGGCGATCGAAACGGTGAAGCCCTGAGCGATGAGATGGTCGGCCGCCGCATGTGCTGCGATCTCGGACGAGCCGACAACCTCGAACAGTGCATCGCCGGGGGCAGATGTCCCCCCGATCGTCGGTCCAGAGGCGACGTGCTCCGGACCGGATCCGGGAACGTCCGACAGTATCAGAGAGACCTGCCTGCGGGTACCTGCCGCATCGGCGAGACCGCCGCCCTTGATCCGCGACACGGACGCACGAGCAGCGTTGATCTCCGTGATCGTCATGCCGCTGTCGATGAGGCGTCGGTTCATCTCCGCGATCTCTTCGATCGATACATCCGCGATCGGGGCAACGGCAATCGCTGAACCGCCGCCGGATACCAGGAACACAAGGAGGTCCGATGGGCCGGTATCCGCTACGAACTCGAGCAGCGCCTCGCCGCATCGAAGGCTGCTCTCGCTGGGAATCGGATGGGACCCCACACACAGAGCGAATGGACTCGGAGCGTCGTGCGGCATGACGACCATGCCACGACTTGCACCAACAGCGTCCTGTGCACCGAAAGCCATTGAGGCTGCGGCCTTTCCGAGCGCTACAACGACGATCTGATCCCTCGAAACGTCCTCGAAGGCGTGCGATCCGACGCGAAGGATCGAACCGGACAAGGACATTGACTCGGCAACCGCGCGCCGTGGATCGACGGCCTCGAGAGCAGCATCGTATGCAGATCGCAGGTCGCGTCGTTTCGGCTTCATCGGCTGCACGATACGATGGTTCGATGACCTCGGAAGGATCCATGGAACAACAGATCGCGGATGCAGTTGCCTCCGGTGAGCTGGAGCCCTCCAGAGGCATGGGACAACCCATCCCGAAACTGGACAATGACCCACTGTGGTGGGCGCGCTCGCTACTTCGTAGAGAGCAGGCGGCGGACAGGATCGGTGATGTCCTCACCTACCGCGATCAGCAGCTCACACAGGCCGTCGAAGCCACGAGCCTCGCCGAGGCCAGACAGATCCTTGCTGTGCTCAATGACCGACTGGACACGTGGAACGGCGAGGTGGACGACGAGTTTCGCGTTGCGTTGCACGACGAGATCTGGCTCGTCACCGAGCGCGCAGACGCCCGGCTCTGAGGCCGGGCGCCGACGCTGCTAGGGGATTCAGCCGGTAACCGAGTTCTCACGCTCCCCGATCCGTGCTTCGCGATCGGCCTTGCGCTGTTCAATGATGGCATCCCACTCTTCCTGAGTGATCTGCCCGTCTTCGAGTGCCTCGGCGAGCGGACCGTCCTCATGGATCGGAAGGTCGACATCGAGTTCGGAGAGTTCGTCCGCAGTGATGACACCGTCGGAGAGCCATTCGAGGAACTTCTCGTGCATCTCACGACGACGCTCCATGCGATCCTCGCGCCGATCCTTGAAGTCGGCGAACTTGTCCCTCAGCTCTTCCGCCTTGTCTGCCATGGCGTCCTTCACGGCAGCTGCCTGATCCTCGGTCAAGGTTCCGTCCTCGACCAGATCGCCGAGCACGCCGTCCAGGATCGCTCCCGGATGTATGCGCCTCGCGGCATCAATGACCGCTGGCGCTTCATCGGTCTGGGCTGATGCCTCAGATGCTGTGATCGTCGATGCGGCGAACGCCCCCGCGACGAGCACACCTGCTGCTGCGATCGATGCGATGATCTTCTTCATAGTGAGCCTCCTTTGGCTGGACTTGTTCCATCAGGATGGCGGGGCACCTTGTGAGCAACCTGAGCCAGGCCTAAGGATTCGGTGAGAACGGGGGAAGCGTTTGGCGTTTGGCGTTCATCGTTCATCGTTTGGCGTTTGGCGATCATCGATCATCGTTTGGGGCGAGATCGAGGGAGAAGCCGATGGAGGCTCCGCCCTCTGGTCTGTTGCGGGCAAAGACCTCTCCATCGTGGTCCTCGACGATCTGCTTGACGATCGACAGGCCGAGCCCCGATCCCGGTCGACTTCGAGCCGTGTCGGACCGGTAGAAGCGTTCGAACACGTGCGGGAGGTCGTGCTTGTCGATCCCGCTTCCACTGTCCCTGACGGTGACAACTCCTTCCGACACGTCGATCTCGATCGGCGCATCCGGCGAGGAGAATTTGTCGGCGTTGCCAACGATATTCGACAATGCTCTCTCGATCGCGTTCCTCTTGCCGAGGATGCGCGAACTGCTCGACTCGACCCGGACCACACGATTCCGACGACTACCGAAGCGATCTGCGACCTCTGTCGCGACATCAGCCAGGTCGAAGACTTCGATCGTCTCCTCCTCGTAGCGGTCGGTGGCCAGATCAACGACCTCTGCAACAAGGGCGGCCAATTCGGCCACTTCAGCGTTCGCTGCCGCGAGCATCGAGGCCCGGGTCTCAGGATCGACCTCATGCCTCTGGAGAACTTCAAGGTTCGTACGCAGAGCTGTCAGCGGAGTCCGCAGTTCATGTCCTGCGTCACGCACGAGACGGGTCTGCTCGTCGTTGGCTGACTCGAGTTCGTCAAGTAGCAGGTTGAACTCGCCGGCAAGATCCGCTACTTCCCCGACACCGACCACGTCAACTCGCTTCTCGAATTCCCTGTTCTCCGCAATCGAGCCGACGCTCGACGCAAGGTCGTTGATCGGCTTCACTGCGGATCGGGCGACGAGCAGCCCCAATCCGGCGGCGAGAGCCACGCCGAGGACTCCACCCATGAGGAGAAGCACAGCGAGCCTTCCGAGAACGACATCGGCCTCAGCCAACGGCCTGGCGATCTGGACGACCGCCCTCCCATCGGGTCGGACCAGCGTGCCGATCCGAAGATGCAGATCATCGACCCACTCGGATCGCAGCGTTACTTCCTGCGGATCCAAGTCCTCAGGATCAGGTTCCGGCAGGACGACCTCATCGTCGCCAACGTTGATGACCGAGCCACTCGGAAAGATGACCTGGTAGTAGGAAGCGTCGAAGTCGCCGGGCCGAGGTGGAACGATCCTGTCCGGCGGAATGTCGGGTCTGTCTATGCCGAGAACGGCCAGGAGCGCAGCTGGTCTGAGTTCTTGGATCACGGCCGCCCGCCCGATCAGACCGGCGTCGATCTGTCGCATCACCTGGTTCCTGGTGCCGATGAACGCACCGGCCGAGATGAGCACGATCGCCACAGCCACCGCGGCGGCCGAGACGAGAGCAATGCGGCCCTTGATCGTCATCGGTCCGAGCGCAGCGTGTATCCGACACCGCGTACCGTGTGGATGATGCGCGGCTCGCCACCTTCCTCGGTCTTGCGTCGCAGGTACCCGATGTAGACGTCGAGCGAGTTGGATGTTGTCGTGAAGTCGATGCCCCAGATCTCGTCATAGATCCGAGCACGGTCGTGCACGATGCCGGGAGCCAGAGCGAGTAGGTGCAGGAGATCGAACTCCGTCTTCGTGAGATTCATCTCGCGTCCGTCACGCGATGCCGTTCTCGCACCGGGGTCAACGACGAGGTCGCCGACCTTGATGGTGGTGGACACACCGCCTGAAGATCGGCGCAGGAGTGCGCGGATGCGCGCGAGCAACTCATCCAGTGCGAACGGCTTCGCTACATAGTCGTCGGCCCCTGCGTCGAGACCCTCAACCCGGTCATCGACCGACGTCCTGGCAGTGAGCATCAGGATCGGAACACCATCCCCACTCGCCCGGATCCGGCGGCACGTCTCGAGACCATCGAGGTGCGGCATCATCACATCCAGGATGATCAGGTCGTAGTCCGAATCACGCAGTTCCGAGAGCGCAAT
>JBDLJV010000095.1:0-8131 GCA_039714175.1 Actinomycetota bacterium | reverse complement strand
GGATCGGCTGCACGGGGGACCTCGTTCGCGGGACCGACCTGTGCAATCCGGTCGGCGATATCTGTGTCGACGGGTGGCACGATCTGTGCCCCGTTGGCGGCGTACACCTTGTAGCCGTTGTCCGCTGGCGGATTGTGAGATGCCGTGATCACGATCGATGCACAAGCTCCCAGTACGAGCTCGGCGTAGGCAACGAGTGGCGTGGGTGTGGGTTCTTCGAAGTACCGCACACCAAACCCCGCTGCACGGAGAACACCGATCGAATCATCCATGAACGACTGGGAGGACGGACGTGCATCGCGACCGATGACGACGAGACGATCCTCGGGTTCAGTCGTGCTGAGCAGGTACGAAGCGAGGCCGGCGGTGGCGCGAATGACCGTGGCACGATTCATACGGTTCGAGCCAGCCTCAACAGCGCCTCTGAGGCCCGCTGTACCGAACTGGAGCGTCCCGGCCATCCGGTCCTCGAGTTCGTCTGAGGCACCCGCCGCGAGCATCTCTGCCAGCTCGTTTCGGGTTATCGGATCGGGATCGGCAGCAATCCAGGCCTGGGCGCGTTCGGTGAGATCAGTCATGGTCTCAGGCTACCGGCGGGACGGCACGAAGCCAGCTTGAGTCGGACTGATCCACCGCTAGCCTCGCGGTATGGGCACACGAGCACTTGGACCGAAGTATCGGTCAGAAACCCTGTCCGCACTCGATCAGGAGACCTTCGATGTCGTGATCGTCGGAGGCGGCATCACCGGTGTCGGTTGTGCCCTTGACGCCGCGTCCCGTGGACTCTCGGTTGCGTTGATAGAGCAGCGTGACCTTGGGTCGGGAACCTCGAGCCGATCGTCCAAGCTCATCCACGGCGGCCTGCGCTACCTCGAGCAATTCGACTTCAAACTCGTACGTGAAGCCCTCCGGGAGCGAGCACTTCTCCGGCAGTCGATCGCTCCCCATCTCGTGTGGCCTGTCCCATTCATCTATCCGCTGAAGCACAGGGTCTGGGAACGGGCATACGTCGGCGCAGGCATCACGCTCTACGACACACTCGCAAAGACGGGTCACAGCCAGTTGCCGCGTCAGTGGCACCTCGGAAAGAAGGATCTCCTCAGGGTCTTCCCGGGGATCAAGTCCGATGAGTTCGTCGGGGGCATCCGGTACTACGACGCAGGCACCGATGACGCAAGGCTCGTCGTGGCGATCGCTCGGACGGCCGCCGAGATGGGAGCCAAGGTCCTCTCCAGTGCCCGTGTCACGGGTTTCGGGCGGGACGAGGACGGTCGCGTCGACTCAGTCGAGGCGACGTGCCTCGAAACCGGGACGAAGATCAACGTGCGTACGAAGGTGGTCATCAACGCGACGGGCGTGTGGACCGATGCAACCGAGACACTCGTAGGTGATCGCCAGACCGAAGTGACCGCTTCCAAGGGAATCCACGTTGTCGTCCCGCAGTCCGCGATCGATTCGACCGTCGGGTTCATCACGAAGACAAAGACGAGTGTCCTCTTCCTCATCCCCCACGGTGACTTCTGGATCATCGGAACAACCGACACGCCGTGGGAACTGGATCTGGCCCACCCTGCCGCGAGCGAGACCGACATCGAGTACGTGCTCAACCAGGCGAATGCGATCCTTGAGCGGCAGCTCACCCCCGATGATGTCGTTGGTGTTTTCGCGGGCCTGCGTCCTCTTGTTACGGGGAACGCCGAGTCCACGGCGAAGCTGTCGCGCGAGCACTCCATCACAGAGCCCGTGCCGGGACTCCTCACGATCGCAGGGGGCAAGCTCACGACCTACCGCGTGATGGCCGAGGACACGGTCGAGAGAGCATGCGAGAGTGCCGGCATCGACGCCGCACCGTCCAAGACAGCCCAGATTGCGCTCGTCGGCACCACCGGATACTCGACGATTCGCAGCGATCTCTCCGTTGTCGCCAACGAGTACGGCATCACCGAACATGAGGCGAGGAGGTTGCTGAGGCGATACGGAGGCGAGATGACGAAGGTACTCGATCTCGCAGCCTCGGATCCCACGCTTGCCGAACCGATCCCCTCAGGGCCGTATCTCGGAGCCGAGGTCCGTTTCGCGGTTGAGAACGAAGCGGCTCTGCATCTCGATGACATCCTCACACGCAGGACCAGGCTCTCGATCGAATGCGAGGACCGCGGCACAGCAGCTGCACGTGTCGTTGCTTCGATCATGGCACCGGTACTGGGGTGGGATCAGGAGACGATCGACCGGGAGATTGATCACTACGAGAAGCGTGTCGAGGCAGAGCGCGAATCCCAGATGATGCCGGACGATCGAACAGCTGATGCTGCCCGCCTCGGTGCCGAGGACATCAGGAGACTCGGGAGCTAGCTCCGCTCACCGCGTTCGAGGTAGTCGAAGTAGACCTCTCCGCCTTTGTGCCGTTCATAGTCGTAAACGACCCAGGTCTTTGCAATGTGGTCGTGCCACCCTTGCCGCTCTTCATCCACGATCACCCACGCAAAGCCCATCCAGAATCCGACGGTTGACAGGGCATACCCGAGCAGTCGAAGCAGCGATCGCCCGATGGTCGGCGGACGACCATCCTCCCCGATCACCTTCAGCCCCATGAACCATTTGCCAATCGTGCGGCCGGTCAGAGCCCAGAACATCACGAAGTAGAGAGCGATAATCGAGGGGATCATCAGGACGTAGACGGTCGAAACGCTCATCCTCGGTTCAAGACTCATCCTGTGCACCATGTCATCGACAAGCACGGCCAGCCAACCGCCGACTGCGAGCACCCCGGCCAGCACAGCAAGATCTGCGAGGTAGGCGAAGAGGCGGGTGACGAATCCCGCCGTCCGACCCTGGAGGATGTGGAAGTCGTCGCTCTTGCTCACGTCGAATCAGTCACCGGTTTGGGCGGCATGGGTCGGCGGTCCCGTCCCAGCAGCCTACGGACGACCCCCTCTGCGAGACCGTCAGCGGCCGCGCCCGTCTCGCGGATCTCCTGTACGGCTGCACCAGTCACACCGAGTGTCTGCTCCCTGACCAGTTCCTCAAGCTCGTCAGACTCTCCGAGATAGCCCACGATGCCATCAACGGACCGTTCGAACGCGTAGGCCGAAAGAACACGACCTCTCGCGTACTCAGCTGTTCCGACCTTCACCAAGCGATCGAGTTCATCCGCGAGAGCGACGCGCGCCTCAGCAGTCATGGACGCAACAGCATCAGCGAGACCCGTTGCTTGGGCAACGGCTACCCCCGTGTCATAGAAGAGACCGATCGCTCTCGTGAATGGATATGCCATTCGCTGTGCTCCGGAACGCGCGGCGGCGAACTGTTCGGGCCACTCCGATACCCAACCGACAAGCGTCATCGCAACCGGATTCGCCTGGAAGGACAACGTCGCCGGCGTGTACGAGTCGTCATCAGCCGCGTCGAGTTCCAGGTTGATCGCCTTGAGACGATCGATCCCTTCGCCGATCCCGCCGGCAACGAGGCGAACCAGCATCTTGTGGAGCGCGTGGTCGTCGTCGGCACCGGGTGGGAGAGTTGGGCCTTCGGTCATGGCTTCACGATACCCGCAAGGACACGCATCCAATCGCGATGGCCACGAGCCGCCGAGCCCGGATATACTCCACTGTCCGTAGCCGGTCCTTCTCTGTACAATGTTGGCTCCCTGCCCCCATCGTCCAGAGGCCTAGGACTCCGCCCTTTCAAGGCGGCAACGGGGATTCGAATTCCCCTGGGGGCACAACGCGGGGGCGTGGTGAAGTCTGGAGTTCACGCCGGCCTGTCAAGCCGGAGGTCGCGGGTTCAAATCCCGTCGCTCCCGCCAGATCTTGAGCTCGCTCGGACCGGAAGGTCCGGGCGGTTCCGATGGTCAGGTAGCTCAGCTGGTAGAGCACCGGTCTGAAAAACCGGGGGTCGGCAGTTCGATCCTGCCCCTGACCACCAGCCTGAAACCCTTGCTACGGCAGGGGTTTCAGCGTTCGCAAGGTCATCGGCGTAACCAGCGCCTCAGGCTCCGGTCTGCATCTGGTCCGCTTCCGGTCCGCCACTAGGAGTAGTCGACCCAACCAGACCAGCCTCCCATCGACTTGGGAGAGGAAGATATCGTTGTGGGCTGTTCAAGGGGACTCGCCGCGGGACACCTTGGAGTACCGCGGCTACATTGCCACGATCCGGTGAACGGCGGTACACACGAAGACGCGATCGTACCGACGTCCTGTGACTTCCTCGATAAGGCCAGACTCCACCAATCGGGCAACGGCGTTGTTGGCTGCGACGTAAGACACGCCGTAACGAGTCTTGAGGGCGGCTGGCCAAACAACCGGGTTCGCTATCAGGTCTTCCGCGACCTTTCGGCCTGTTCCACGGATGTCTCTCGCGGTGATGGTGTTTCGCACATGCTCAGCGAACTCCATGAGTGCCTCGATTCTCGCCACAGTCTGCTCAGCCTGATCCCTCAGCCCCTGGGCGAAGAACCGAACCCACGTGTCGAAGTCACCCGTCTGACTCACGCGCAGTAGCTGGTCCTGATACTCGGTTCTTCGATCCTCGAACCACGGCGAAACAGTCAAGAGGGCCTCGCGAATGATTCCAGCTTCGAGTAGTTGCAGAAGAATCACGAGACGCCCGAGCCGACCATTTCCGTCGGCATACGGATGGAGAGTCTCGAACTGATAATGACCGAGCGCCGTCCTGACCACGGCTGGCATCGATATGCTGTCGTCATTCATCCAATCCGACCATGCTCGATAACCAGACTCGACGAGGTCACCGGGGGGAGCCGGAATGAATCGTGCATCAACAACGCGTGCGTTTCGCGGGCCAATGAATACCTGCTTCGAACGGATTCTGCCGGAGTCGGGACCATCGGAATCAGTACCGGCTACCAGCTCCGACTGCAGCTCGTTGAGGAACCCAATCGCTATCCGACGCTCATCAATCTGGTTCACCGCCGACGAGGCGATACGGATGTAATTGAGGACCTCTCGCATCTCGGGATCGACAGTGAGAAGTTCCTCCATCTCCGCCTCAACAATCTCGGTGAACGCAACATGAGTGCCCTCGAGAGCTGAGGTGCTCTGCGCCTCCCGGATGATCTGGGGCCGCCGCACGACGTCGGGGTCCGGCAGGCGATGGCCAGCTTCATCAAGCCGCCCCAGCTGCCGTTCCGCCTCCACGACCATCATCCACGTGTCATTAGACAGTTGCAGGGATTGGAGCAACGGATCCGGCACATAGGCGAAGTGACTGAACGACTCGTCGAAACGCTCGTCGTAGCCCTCGATCGGCACCAGCCTTCCGATTGGGCTTTGTTCGATGTCAGCGATGATCACCATTAAAGGTTAGCAGAGCAAACATTGCATTCACTGCCTCACACGCAAGGGTGGCTTGCCAACCATCGCCGAATAGACAGCTTTGCCGCCAAAACCTTTAATTACGGGGGTGTAATTCAAAGGTTCTCCTGGTGTCGCTAGTTTCGCATCGTCCGCCACAGCTTCAGGCACCAGCCTTCTGCTGGTCCGCCTCGGGTTCGACACTCGGACTCGTCGACTCAACAAGCCCAGTTTCGAATGCAGCGTCGAGCGCGTCCTGGACACGTTCGGTGTCCGATGGGTACAGGTGTCCGTAGCGGTCCATCGTCACGACGATGCTCGAGTGCCCAAGATGCTGTTGCACGATCTTCGGGTGCAGTCCCTGGTTGATGAGTATCGAGGCCGCTGTATGTCGCAGGTCATGGATTCTCACACCTTCGAGCTCTGTGCCCTCGAGCGCTGGCAACCAGATTCGATGACGGAAGTTCGAGAGCCGCAGTGGGCCACCCCGAGGAGATCCGAACACGAGGGCATCCGGATCTTGTGACACGTAGGCGTCGAGGTGCTCTTCGACGCGTTTCATCAGGAACTTGGGGACAGTGACGTTCCGGCTGCGTCGGTTCTTCGTGGCGCCAAACTCGATGCGTCCGTTGATCTCGGTTGCCGACTCCGTGATGCGTAGTTCGCTCCGTACTATGTTCACGCTCTTGCGTCTCAGGGCCACCGCTTCCCCTGCCCGAAGGGCGCAGTATGCGAGGACGTAGACAAGTGTCTCATATTCGTCACCAACGCGGTTGGCGATGGTCTCGATCTCGGCAGGTGTGAGGTGTCGCATCTCGTTGATCTTGATCTTCGGCAGCTTCGCTCCGTCTGCCGGGTTCACGCGAATCATGTCACTGCGGACTGCTGCTTTCAGCGATGAGGAGAGCACGTTGTACGCCTGCCGCGTCCGTGACGGCGACAGGCCTTCCGTTGCCATGTCCGCGACCCATTGCTCCACGTCGATGGCTCTGATGTCCCTGAGCCGCACGTCTCCGAAAGCTGGAAGGACTCGGCTGTTGAGCAGTGACACGTACCCGTCGAGCGTCTTTGGTTTGAGATCGCTTCTGGCTTCAATCCACGTCCGTGCCCAATCCGCGTAGAGCGTGGCCTGCAGCGTCGGGTCGATCCACTCACCAGCCTCGAGCTTGTACTCGACAGCTCGCAGTTGCCTCGTGGCGTCCGCCCTTCGGCTGAACACTCCTGCGGACCGTTCTCGCTTGGTGGCCGGGTCGCGGTAGAGAACCTGCCATTTGCTTCTGTGCTTCCGAATGCGTGCCATGTCACGCCTCTCTTGTCTGTCGGGTTCGAATGTCCTCGTCGCTCAGGATCATGCCTTCCAAGGATCGTTTAGTGTCCTCGCTGTTCAGTTGGTCATCGATTCGTCTCCGGCTGTGGTCGACAGCCAGCGCAGCCTCGTGGCCATGCGCAGTTCTCTTGAGATTGTGTCACTCAGCTGTGACGCGTCTGTGCGATGCGGTCCTCGATCCAAGCCTCGACGTCGCTCCAACGAAAGCGAACATGCCTGCCGACGCGGAATCCCGGCGGTCCTTGGCGGCGGTATCGCCATGCGTAGAGCGTGGCGACCGGCACGCCGAGATACTCGGCGAGATCTTCAACGGTGAGCAGCCTATCGGGGGACTCCATGGCCTGATCCTCCGCCGGAACCCTCTCATCAGAATGTCATCAGAGTGTCATCAGAGTGTCAGTAACCCTGTCAACGCGAATTCGGGCTACGCCGCCGGCGTCCGTCAGGCAACGATCGGCCGGGTCGGCGGCGATCACCGCCGAACCTACGAAAGTCCTTGTGGCGTATGGCTTCTAGCGGTGTCAGCGTTGCCGATGACACTGTGATGACATTCTGGTGAGAGGGTTGATGACACTCTGGTGAGAGGGTTGGGGTGTCTATTGCACGGTCATGGAGCACAGAACGCCCAGTTGCCGAAGTGGAGATCCTGTCGTCGACGGCGACCTGGTTCATCCAGTTGGCCGCCCGAGGGCCGAACAAGCCGTCCAGGGCCTCTCTGGTTCGCCCAGGGCCCAACCACAGGAGGATTCTCTGCATCCAGCAGACGCCAGCAGGCCAATGCAGTCCCACGATCAAGAAGCCCCACAACAGGATCTGAGCCGCATGACCACAACGCACGACAGCCGCTATCTGAAGATCGACCATGACACCGGCCTTCGCGTCGCGATTGCGCACAGACACCCCCAAATCACACAC
Organism: Actinomycetota bacterium; assembly: GCA_039714175.1. Taxonomy (GTDB): domain Bacteria; phylum Actinomycetota; class Acidimicrobiia; order Spongiisociales; family UBA5794; genus B3-G11. The sequence goes on along the minus strand of JBDLJV010000095.1, from coordinate 577 downwards.
GCACGTGCAACAAGTTGCGGGATGTATACATGTGCACATCGCAGGTGACTCTGATGGACCTGGATAGAGGCACGTTGGCGAGAATCGACCGGAAGCTGCTTGCTGGCGTTGGTGACGATGAGGCGTGTCGGACGCTGCGGGTACCAGCGACCGGGGCGAAGTGGGCTACATGGAAGCGGTACTGCGCCGCTACCGGGGTCTCGATGGGTCGAGCCGTGGCGATGCTCATCGACCGAGAGCTGCTCAGTGTGTTCGGTGAACACACTGCTGGTGAGTGGCCGGTGTTTGCTCAGCAGGCAGTCGAGGGGTTCGAGAGTCGAGAGGCCGGGATCGAAGCCCGAGAACACAAAGTGAACATCGACGAGGCACGGATGCGCGAAAGGAGTGAGCGACTGGGACGTTGGGAGGATGAACTCGAGGCCCGAGAACAACAGGAAGGATTTGTATCGAAGCTCACATCGCGTCATCCGACGACTGGCTCCAAGATTGGGCGAAACGAACGATGCCCTTGCGGGTCAGGACTCAAGCACAAACGCTGCCACGGCCTGCACGGCCGCCAGACATAAAGCCGGATATG
>JBDLJV010000094.1:0-8205 GCA_039714175.1 Actinomycetota bacterium | reverse complement strand
CTGCGGCTGCAGCCCGATAGACGGACACGTGGGGTTTGAAGCGCTCGACGAGTTCCACCGACATGACGGAATCGAATCGATCAGCCAGTCCGGCGTTGTGAAGCTGCTCGGTTGCAGTACCGAGAGGGGAGTTGGTCAGGGCGGCAATCGTGAAGCCAGCTGCTCTCAGATGGTCGATACCGCTGGCAACGTCCGGGTGAGCCGGCAGCATTGTGAAGACGCTGGAGATGTAGGACAGGTCATCGTCTTCCAGGGTCTGCGCGCTGCGATCGGCAACCGTTCGAAGCGCCACCGCGCCGAGTTCCGGAAAAGGGAGGTACCGGTCAGTGGTCGCCGAGACAAACGACAATCGGAGCAATTCCCCGAACCACGTCTTGGCCGAGGGCTCGTGGTCGAAGCGGCTCGTGAACCACGCCCGCACGGGATCGAGACTGAGGAGTGTCTCATTGACATCGAACACTACGGTGCAGGCCATGACCTGCACCGTAGTCCGACATCCGACATCCGATTGACGACATCCGAATATCGGCAGTCGGGTGTCGGTCATCGGTTGTCGCCGGAGCCTCGGTGGCGGTAACTCCGCCAATGCTCTAGGCTCCGGTTAGCAGTCCGGAAGCGGGCTGTGATTTCTTGTGAACAAATGACGTCGTTGATATCGACGGACTGCCGAATCCCCAGACCTTTCTTGGGTTCTCTTTGGCCTCCTGAGGTGTAGATGTCAATCACTCGGGACTCCCGTTGGATCCCCCGGTGCTTGGCGACACGACGTCCCGACGAAGTACCGAGGCAGGATCACGGTTATATGAAAGTCTCAGCCTCAGCTAAGAAGATGTGCGAGAAGTGTCGGATCATCCGGCGGCATGGCCGCGTATGGGTGATCTGCGAAAACCCTCGCCACAAGCAGCGACAGGGGTAAGTAACGAATGGCACGCATTGCCGGAGTTGATCTCCCGAGGGACAAGAGGGTTGAGATTGGTCTCACCTATGTCTTTGGGATCGGGCGTTCGAGGGCGAATCAGATCCTCGGTGCGCTTGACATCGACTACAACACGAAAGTTCGCGATCTCACCGATGCCGAGGTCTTGCGAATCCGCCAGTTCATCGATTCCAACTACAAGATCGAGGGTGACCTTCGTCGCGAAGTTGCGCAGAACATCAAGCGGAAGATCGAGATCGGCAGCTACCAGGGCCTCCGCCATCGCAAGGGACTTCCCGTGCGTGGACAGCGGACCCATACGAATGCCCGCACACGCAAGGGCAAGCGCGTAGCGATCGCAGGTAAGAAGAAGGTCACCAAGTAATGACCACATCAGACACACAGTCAGAGGCAACAGCTCCCGAAGCTGCCGCTCCTGAGGCTCCCGCCACAGAGACACCGGCCCCCGAGGCCGCGGCTCCTGAGGCACCAGCCCCTGAAGCGCCAGCTCCCGAGGCGCCTGCCGCCCCTGTTGATCCCGCAGACGCGTTGGCCGCTGCTGCCGCAGCTGCCCCTCGCCGCCGTCGTGGCAAGAGGATCATCACCCACGGTCAGATGCACATCAAGGCAACGTTCAACAACACCATCCTGACGATCACCGATCAGGACGGCAAGGTTGCAGCGTGGACCTCAGGTGGATCTGTCGGGTTCAAGGGTTCCCGCAAGTCGACCCCATACGCTGCCCAGGTTGCTGCCGAACAGGCTGCCCGCAAGGCCGGCGAGATGGGGATCCGCAAGCTCGACGTCATCGTCAGAGGTTCGGGTTCAGGTCGGGAAACGGCGATTCGCACCCTCCAGAACATGGGCATCGAGATCACTGGCATCAAAGACGTCACCCCCGTTCCACACAACGGATGCCGTCCCAAGAAGCGGAAGGGTCGTTAACGATGGCTCGCTACACAGGACCGAGGACGAAGCGCTCACGTCGCGCTCGTCAGCTCCTCGATGAGAACAAGGCGAAATACTTCGACCGCCGCCCGTACCCACCGGGTCAGCACGGTCGTGGTCGCATTCGCGAGTCGCAGTACCAGATCCAGCTCCGCGAGAAGCAGAAGCTGAAGTTCATGTACGGCGTGCTCGAGAAGCAGTTCCGCAAGTACTACAAGAACGCTGCGAAGGCATCAGGCATCACCGGCACCAACCTGCTGGTCATCCTCGAGACCCGTCTCGACAATGTTGTCTACCGCTCCGGACTTGCGAGCACACGCCCGCAAGCACGTCAGCTCGTCAACCACGGACACTTCCTTGTCAACGACAAGAAGGTCGACATCCCGTCGTACCAGGTTCGTGCAGGCGATGTTGTGACGGTGAAGGAACGTAGCAACGACATTCTCCCCATCCAGCACGCGATCGACACCGTCGGACGAGTCGTTCCTGAGTGGATCAAGGTCAATCCTGGTGATCGCACGATCACCATCGATTCGATGCCATCTCGTGAACAGATCGACACCGACATCAAGGAACAACTCATCGTCGAGCTCTACTCCAAGTAGAACGACGAAGCCGAACCACGAACACAGGAGCGAATGTGCTCATCACTCAGCGCCCCACAATCGAAGAGGACCCGCTCACCGACGATCGATCGAAGTTCGTCGTGGAGCCCCTCGAGCCAGGCTTTGGTCACACGCTCGGGAACACGATGCGTCGTACGTTGTTGTCGCGTATCCCCGGAGCTGCGATCACCTCGGTTCGTATCGACGGTGTCCAGCATGAGTTTTCCACGATCGAAGGTGTCGTGGAGGACGTTGTTGACTTCATCCTCAATCTCAAGCAGGTCGTTCTCCGTATCGAGTCCGACGAGGCCCAGACCCTCTACCTGTCCTCCAAGGGCAAGGGTGAGGTGACAGCAGGAGATCTCAAAGCGCCAGCCGGCGTCGAGATCGCCAACCCTGATCTGCATCTTGCAACCCTCTCCACCTCCGGCAAGCTCGAGGTCGAGCTCACTGCCGAGCGCGGTGTCGGGTATCGCAGTGCAGAGAAGAACAAGAAGAGCGACACGATCGGTGTGATTCCGATCGATTCGATCTTCTCCCCTGTGCGGAAGGTCTCCTACCAGATCGGTACGACCCAGGTTGGTCAGCGCACCGACTTCGACAGTCTCGTCCTCGATGTCGAGACCGACGGATCGGTGACTCCGAAAGAGGCGATGTCCTCGGCCGGCGGAACACTGACAAACCTCTTCGAGCTCATCTCGGAGATGGACGACTACGACGCACTCGTCCCTGACGAGCTCGCGCCGGTCGAGCCCTCGGGTCAGGAGCATCTCGATCTCCCGATCGAAGCACTTGATCTGTCCGAACGTCCCCGCAACTGCCTGCGTCGTGCGCAGGTGCAGTCTGTTGGTGAACTCATTGAGAAGACCGAAGAGGATCTGCTCAACATCACCAACTTCGGTCAGAAGTCCCTCGAAGAGGTTGTTGCCAAGCTCGACGAGCTCGGCTTCTCTCTGAAGAACTATGCGGACGTCGAAGGGAGCGTTGCCTGATGCCACGCCCCAAGAAGGGAAAGCGGCTCGGCGGTTCTCCGGAGCATCAGCGCAAGATTCTGTCGAATCTGACGGCTGACCTCATTGAGAACGAGTCGGTCACGACCACCCACGCGAAAGCAAAGGTGCTTCGTCCGTATGCAGAGAAGATGATCACCAAGGCCCGCCGTGGCGATCTCCACGCTCGCCGTACGGTGCTCAAGAAGATCCCGAACAACGACGCAGTGACGAAACTGTTCGACGACGTTGCTCCCAGGTACGCAGAACGCCAAGGCGGATACCTGCGAATCATCAAGCTCGGTCCCCGTCGCGGAGACGGCGCCGAGATGGCCAAGGTGGAACTCGTTTAGAGATTCAAGAGTCCAGAATCAAGAATCAACAAGAAGGGTCGGTCCGCAAGGGCCGGCCCTTCTTTCGTGCATCGTGCATCGTGCATCGACAAACGATCAACGACAAACGACTAACGCCAAACGCTCTACGCCTCGGCGAGGGTTCCCTGCCTGACGACGACTACTGGCCGGGTCGCGTCGAGCAGGATTCGGCTCAGTTTTCGTCCGACGGACTGCCTGCCCTTCACGCCGACCACGACGATCCGTGCGTCCTTCTCGGAGGCAATACGCCAGAGTACTTCCGGGAGATCTCCGAACTCGACGGCGTGATCGACATCGATTCCGTCGAGATCATCCACCGTTTCTTCGAACCAGGCCCTCGACTCCCTGGCGAAATCCGCCTTGGCGTCGTCGACGACCGACTGGCCCGCTGGCTCCGGTTCATGAATCTGGTAGCGATGGCTCACGAGGGGGAGAACATCGACATCCTGTGAACCGACAACGTGGACGACGGTGATGCCGAGACTGAGCTGCCGTGCGCGGCGCACCGCGTACCGCGCTGCGTCGGCGGAAGCATCTGTCAGATCGGTCGCGACAACGATGCGCATTCACACTCCTGATCGGCTTCAACAAGGCTACCTGATGGGAGTACATCGGACGAGCACATGGTCTAAGGTGCCACCCCAGATGGCCGAATCGACCGGAACAATGAGTACGCCAACCCCGACCGGGTTCTGGCGCTATGCGCTCAAGTACGAGCGCGCAGTCGATGGAGCGAACGAGAAACTTGGCAATTTCACGCCGTATCTCGTGATCGCTGCGGTTGTTATCGGATTCACGAACGTCGTTCTCCGGTACTTGGGCAGATACATCGAGGTTCGGCTGGTGAACAATTACTGGCTGGAGACTCAGTGGTACCTCTACTCGCTCGTCTTCCTTCTCGGATTCGGGTACATCCTCAAGCATCAGATCAACGTGCGCGTCGACTTCTGGTGGGCCGAGCAGTCGCTGAAACGCAAGGTGCAGATCGACCTGATCGGTCACTTCCTGGGTCTGATCCCCTTCGCTCTACTCGGCATGTGGGTGTCGTGGAGCTGGATCATGAGTTCGATGGTGTCCCAGGAGGGCAGCTTCTCTACGTGGAGGATCTGGGAGATCTGGGAACTGAGCCCGGATCCCAGTGGCCTGCCGCGAGCGCCGATCAAAGCCATGGTCTTTGTCGGATTCCTCATGCTGTTTCTCCAGGCGTTGGCCGAGCTTGTCAAGCTGATCGCTGTCCTCAGAGGACATGAGGATTGGGTCGAACTGCCTGTTGCCCACGAAGAACACCAGAGGATCGAGTAGAGGAGACCGGAAATGGGCGGATGGCTCGCCATCATCATGTTCGTGCTGTTCCTGGCGCTGCTCCTCGCGGGCTATCCCGTGGCGTTCTCGTTCGCCGGAACGGCGATCGTATTCACGCTTCTCGGTTTCCTCCTCAACATCATCGATCTGAATTTCCTCCGGTTGCTGCCCAGTCGATGGTTCGGGGCGATGTCGGACTTCACGCTGCTTGCGATCATCTTCTTCGTGTTCATGGGCGCGATCTTTGAGCGGTCGGGGCTTGCCGAGGAACTGTTGACGACGATCGCGATGATCCTCGGTCCCGTTCGCGGAGGTCTCGCCCTCACGGTGGTGTTCGTCGGAACACTGCTCGCAGCAGCCACCGGTGTTGTCGCAGCAACTGTGATTGTCATGGGTCTTCTCGCCCTGCCTGTGATGGTCAGACACGGCTATGACCACAAGCTCGCAACGGGCGTAATCGTTGGTTCGGGCACGATGGCTCAGCTGTTGCCTCCGAGTCTCGTGCTTGTGCTCCTTGCTGGTGTTGCCGGTGTCTCGGTCGGCGACCTATTTCTGGGTGCATTGATTCCGGGCATCATCCTCGCCGGCCTGTATGCCCTGTACGCGTTCATCGTTGCCGTGGTCCAGCCGCACAAGGCCCCGTCGATGCCACCGGAGGAGCGAACCCACGAAGGTTTCGCCCTCATGCGCAAGGCTGCTGTCGCTGTGCTGCCACCGCTCCTGTTGATCTTCGCGGTGCTTGGAAGCATCTTCTTCGGCATCGCTTCACCGACGGAAGCAGGTGCGGTCGGAGCGTTTGGAGCAGCGTTCCTTGCCTTGCTGAACCGGAACCTCACCTGGAAAGTCATCAAGGGATCGGGGAGGGCTACGGCGGACATCACCGCTCTCGTGCTGATGATCCTGTTCGCTTCGACGTTCTTCGCCCTGGTCTTCGATCGCCTCGGCGGTCAGAGGCTCGCTACGAGCTGGTTGACCGACATCCCGGGCGGAAAGACGGGCTTCATCATCATCTCGATGATCGCCATCTTCCTGTTGGGTATCAATCTCGAGTTCATCGAGATCACGTTCATCGCCATGCCGATCTTCATCCCTGCAGCAATCGCACTCGATGTCAACCTCATCTGGTTCCTCGTTCTGGTGGCGATCAACCTCAACATGGCGTTCATCTCGCCACCTGTCGGATTCTCACTGTTCTACCTGCAATCCGTCGCGCCTCCCGAAGTCAAGACGGGGGACATTCACAAGGGTGCCCTCCCGTTCATGGCACTCCAGGGTGTGGCGCTCGCCATCGTGGCGTTCTTCCCCCAGACAGTGAACTGGCTGGTAGAGCTGTCAAGAGCTGCAACGTAGCTGGGCCGACCGCTCTCAGTCTCTGGATTCTGGCTGACAGCTGATGCCTGAGACCTGCAGACGCAGAACAGGAGCGGCATTGAGCCGCTCCTGTTCTGCGTCTAGCTTTCTTCTCTAACTCTGCAGTGCCGACGTGCCGAGCATGCCGAGTTCTGCCTGTCCCATCCAGTTGTAGCTAGCGCTCCGGAACGTATTCCACTGCTCGAACACCGATGCGAAGTCGGCGTCCTGTCCACTGAGCTCCTCGAAGAGCTCTTCGGAGGCCTCGTTCGAGGCTGCCATGACATCGTCGGGGAAGGGGAGCACCGTGGTGCTGCCCTCGTCGAGGATCGTCTGGAACGCTGCCGGGTTGAGCGTGTCGTACTTGGCCATCATCGTTGCGTTGGCCACATAGGCAGCCGCCTCGACGATCGCTTGGTACTCCTCGGGAAGGTTGTTCCACTCGTCGAGACCGATCTGCACCTCGAGCGAAGGTCCTGGCTCCCACCAGCCGGGCTGGTAGTAGAACTGGGCAACCTCATTGAATCCGAGCTTGGTGTCATCGTACGGGCCGACCCACTCGGTGGCGTCGATCGCTCCGGTTTGCAGTGCCTGGAAGATCTCGCCGCCCGGCAGGACCTGGACGAGGACGCCCAGCTTCTCCATGACCTTGCCGCCGAGACCCGGGATGCGCATCTTCAAACCCTCGAGGTCTGCGACGCTGTTGATCTCCTTGTTGAACCATCCACCCATCTGGGTTCCCGTGTTCCCCGCAGGGAACTGGATGGTGTTGAACTTCTCGGCGTAGAGACCCTGCATCGTCTCCAATCCACCACCCTCATACAACCAGGCGTTCTGCTGGCGGTATGTAAGGCCGAACGGGAGTGCCGTTCCAAAGGCAGTCACCGGGCTCTTGCCGACGTAGTAATACGACGCCGTGTGTCCTGCCTTCACGCCACCTTCCTGGACAGAAGGCAACACTTCGAGGCCACCGACGAGCTCGCCCGCTTCACGCGGTGTGATCTTGAACTTCCCGGCCGAGAGAATCCCGACCCACTCTGCCCACGATTCAGCACCACCGAAGATGGTGTCGAGGCCGCGGGGCCAACTCGTTGCGAGATCCCACTCGAGCTCAGGGAGATCGTTAGCCGCGGCTGCGTCGCTCGCGTCGTCCGGTGAGCACCCGGCAACAGCCAGAGTCATACCGCCAACAGCAGCAACTCCAGCCGTGGTCAAGAACTTCCGTCGGTCAAACGCTACTTGATCAGTGTCCACTTTCCTACCCATGCGCCCTCCTCCGAAGCCTGTCCGACACGCGTCATGTCGGGTTGGGTTGCGGCATCCTAGACAGAACGGACCCCCGCCTGCAGGAGAATGGGAGAGAATCAGCTGTCAGCTGTCAGCTGTCGGAAGTCGGAAATCGGAAATCGGAACGCTTCGCTCCCAGACGTCAGATGCCTTCTACCTTCTACGCTATGCCGATGGCCAATCCTGCTGATCTTGAAGAACTTGTCCGGGGTTATGTGCCGGACGGAGACAGTTGGTCCCATGAGCTGGCGATCACGGTCGTTGGGAACGAGCGACCCATGTGGCCGCGGTCGGAGTTCGAACCCGGACATTTCACGGCATCAGGCTTCGTCACGTCACCAGATGGGGAGGCTCTTCTGCTGATCCACCACGGGAAGCTCGATCGTTGGCTCCAGCCCGGCGGGCACATCGATCCGGAGGATGCATCGGTGGAC
>JBDLJV010000093.1:0-8230 GCA_039714175.1 Actinomycetota bacterium | reverse complement strand
CACTGCAGAGGTCGGCAGTTCGATCCTGCCATCGCCCACAGGAGTTGTGCAGCGCTCAGGCGCTGCACAACTGCATTTCAGGCACTGCAGAGGTCACTGGTTCGATCCCAGTATCGCCCACCTACACGAAGTGCCAGGCTCTGTCTGGCCTTCTTCGTGTAGGTGGGCGATTGATCGCTCATTGCTGCGCTCCGCTTGGGCGATTCAATCGCCACGGAGGCTCCTTCAGAGGTCTGCGCCCACGCTGTGTTGCCTCCCAGCAGATCACGGGGGAAGCGCCCTTGGAGGAGGGCATCACCATGCTGATAGCGGCTTGAGGCTGGGAGAACCCATTGATACGATGAAAGGTGGGCGGACGGCGCCGAGGCCACGCTCAAGCGCTCGATTGGTCCGCTCGGAAAGGGGTATCCGATGGTGAGGATACTTAGGATCTTTGTAGTCATGATGTTGCTTCTGACGGCGATTGCGGCCCCGGCGACGGCTACCTCGGAGGTGCCGATCAAAGGAACCGTGATGGGGGAGCACGGACCGCCCGATTTTGGTGACGAGGCTTGCCTCGATGCGGGTTACCTATGGCGTTTCCCCAGTGCAGGGGTGGGGCAGATGTCCCATCTGGGCAGGGTCGAGTACGAGCTGACGCAGTGCACGGTTCCCGGCCCTGAAGGATTTGCGTCCGTGGGTACGGTCACGTTCACCGCCGCCAATGGTGACCAGCTGTGGCTTGAGCACACCATGCTTGGCCAGTTGATTGGAGATTTCGACCCGGATCCCGATGGCTTCGCGTTCGAAGGGGAGTGGACGGCCGTTGGTGGGACCGGGCGCTTCGCTCATGCAACGGGCTCTGGCATGTTGCACGGGATTGGAGACATCCCCGACGGTGAAACCGTTCTTGACATTCCGGACGGTCTCGCGCAGTTCAACTTCATGGGGGAGATCGCGTACACCGCGTCGGACTCGTCCATGAAGTAGAAGCTCGCCGTTGAGCGGAAGTTCGGGGGAGGGGGTGATGTCTCCTCGCCTACGAGTCGATAGCGGTGCTGCCGCGAACCCAAGGTTCTCACACGTGCGATACGCTCTCTGTATCGACAGGCAACGGACGTGCGAAAACCCATGCTGATCGCCGCAATCGGAACGCTGACAGTGGTGGTCGGCCTCGGAGGACTGTGGTCCCTCCAGCGTCGTCTCATCTACTTCCCTGAACAGCAGTTGCCGAGCCAGGGCATTGTCGCCCCGGAAGCCGAGGCCGTCGAGTTCACAACCGACGACGGACTCACGTTGAACGGATGGTTCTTCGCGCACCCTCAAGCGGACGCGGCCGTCGTGGTCTTCAACGGCAATGGAGGGAACCGAGGAGGTCGAGTGGGGCTGGCGCGTTCGTTGGCATCCCTCGAACACGGAGTGCTCCTATTCGACTACCGCGGCTATGGAGGCAACCAGGGACAGCCAAGCGAGGAAGGGCTGATCGCCGACGGTCTCGCAGCGGTTCGGTTTGTGGGAGGTCGGCCCGACGTCGACCCGACGAAGATCATCTACTTCGGTGAGTCGCTCGGCGCTGCCGTAGCCCTTGGCGTCGCTGAACAGATCGAGCCAGCGGCTCTCGTCCTTCGGTCACCATTCGCTTCCCTCGCCTCAGTCGGGTCGATCCACTATCCGATTCTCCCAATGTCCATGCTCCTGCGAGATCGGTACGACAACGTCGAGCGCATTGGTCGGATCGCTGCCCCGCTGCTGATAGTCGCCGGATCGGCGGACGGGACGATCCCTATCGATGAGAGCCGTCATCTATACGACGCCGCGGCAGAGCCCAAGGAACTCGTCGTGATCGAGGGTGCCGATCACAACGACTACGAACTTGCTGGGGGCCCTCAGCTGATCGAAGCTGTCGGCGAGTTTCTCGCCGAACACGGTCCGTAGCCAATCCCATGTCCCCCTATGGATCTCAATCCACGAGGTGAGGCACCTTCCCAACGGTCCTCCCCTTGTGGGAGGACGGGCGAGCTTGCGAGCCAGGAGGGGGATGCAGAAGGAGATCAGGTGTCAGGTTTCAGGTTTCAGCATCACCCCCTGACTCGTCGCTTCGCTTCTCATCCGTCCCCCCCCCCATCAAAGGGGGACCGGAAGAAGGTGCGCCCATGCATAGAGAACCGCATCGCCAAACCAAGACAAAGACCCGTGGTGCCTATGACAACCACAGACCCAACCAACAGAGATCGTGGATTGAGGATCAAGGGGGACTTGTAGTCAGCTCGCGATACGCGAGACGCGTACGTCGACGATCCGGTGGTGGCTTATGGCGAGGACTTCGAACTGGAGGCCGTCGCTCGTGATGGCTTCGCCGGGTGCCGGCAGACGACCGATGTGTCCGATGATGAAGCCTGCGACCGTGTTCCAGTCGCCCTCGGGCAGATCGATGCCGGTCTCTCGTTCGAGATCATCGAGATCCACGGATCCTGAAACGAGCCAACCCGCGGTATCGGTACGCTCGATTCCATGGACGATCGGCGCGTGATCCCTGCCGATCGGTCCAACGAGACGGGCGACAACATCCTCGATCGTGACGATCCCCGCAGTCCCGCCGTATTCATCCACGACGATGGCGAAGTGGGTGCCGTGCGCTTGCATGTCTGAAAGCAGGTCGATGACGCGTCGTGATTCGGGGACCACCAGCGGTTCCTCAGCAATCGATGAGAGGGGGATGGTTCGTTTCCCCGCAACCTCACGAGCGAGTTCGCTCAGCAGGACAACACCCGTGATGTTGTCGATTGATGTGTCGTAGATGGGCAAACGACGATGACCACGCGCAATAGCTTCGTCCAGCGCTTCGTTGATCGGCGTGCTCTCCGGTACTGCAACGATGTCGAGCCGTGGAACGTAGATGTCGTCGACCCGCTGGTCTCCGAGTTCGAAGGCTCGATCCATCAGTATCCGGTCAGACTCATCGATCGTCCCCGTCGCTGCAGCTTCGGAAGCGAGGCGAAGGAGTTCCGCCTCCGTAGGCGCAGACGGAGACGCAATCCCCGTTCCCGGAGCCTGGAGATCGGCGAATCCAACCAGGAGAGTGACAATCGGTCGAAAGAGCCATGAGAGAAACTGGAGCAGGGGAGCGGTGGATCTCGCAACGCGCTCAGGGTGTCTGACCGCATAGGTCTTGGGAATCGCTTCGGAGTAGACGAACAGCACGAAGGTCAACACGATCGAGGTGAGCGTGACGCCGAGCGAGCCGAACACGTGTTGTGCGAGCACACCAGCGAGCGTGGCGGCTCCTATCTGCACGAGAAGAACCACGAGTAGGACCGTGTTGAGCACACGAGGGAGATCGTCGAGCAATCCGACGAGGGAACGGGAGCGACTGTCACCGCTCTCGGCTGCAACTTCGAGCCGAACTCGAGACACCCGGAGCAGTGCAGCCTCGGCAGCGCCGAGGACCGCGGCGACAACCACGAGAGCGAACAGGCCAATCAGCAGCAGCGATTCGGATCCGGTCATGGCCCTATCTTCTCACGATTGGGGAGCGCGCCGGGAGCCCCTGCGAACCGGGTAGCGTTTGCGGCATGCACCACATACCAACAACCCTTCTGCATGGCTCAATACCTATGCCTCTGCACGGACTCGGCGTGTTCCAAACCGAGGAAGGCGAGGAGGTCCGCAACGCGGTCACCTGGGCAATCGAAGATGGATATCGACTGATTGATACAGCAGCGATCTACAGGAACGAAACAGGCGTCGGCGAGGCGGTCGCAGCATCAGGCGTTCCTCGCGAGGATCTGTTCATCACCACGAAACTCTGGAACACCGAACAAGGATACGAGTCGACACTGAGGGCACTGGACGTGAGCCTGTCGAAGCTGGGCATGGAGTACGTCGATCTCTACCTCATCCACTGGCCGGTTGCCGAGAAGACTGCCGAGACGTGGAAGGCAATGGAGCACCTCCTTTCTGAAGGTCTCACACGCGCCATCGGGATCTCGAACTTCGAGCCGCACCATCTCGATCAGTTGATGGTCGGAGCCGAGGTGTCACCGTCCGTGAACCAGGTAGAGCTTCATCCGAACCTCCAACAGGCGGACGTCAGGAAAGCGAACGGTGCTGTTGGCTGTGTGACCCAGGCTTGGAGTCCGTTGAAGCGTGCGCGAGTGCTTGACGATCCAACAATTGTCGGCATCGCCAATGCCGCTGGGGTCACGCCGGCGCAGGTCATTCTCCGCTGGCAGCTTCAATCAGGATTGGCAACGATCCCGAAGACCGTCTCGAAGGCCCGAATCCATGAGAACAGGGATGTATTCGGCTTCTCACTCGATGCATCCCAAATGGCTTCGATGCACGGTCTTGATACGGGCGAACGCATCGGACCGCACCCCGATCACAGGGACTTCTGAGGACAAGAAGTGGATGGGGATGTGCTGAGGTTGGTTAGCATCGACTCTCACACGTCGAACTCGGACGAATGAAGACGCATCAATGACCTGGACACCAGACAGCTGGCGCAGCAAGCCCATAGAACAGCAACCGGATTACCCGGATCCTGAAGCTGTCGCGTCCGTGGAGAAGGAGCTCGCAGCATCACCACCCCTCGTCTTCGCAGGCGAGGCCAGGCGACTCCGCAAACAGCTTGGTGCGGTCGCACGAGGTGAAGCCTTTCTACTGCAGGGCGGAGACTGCGCTGAGTCCTTTGCCGAATTCCATGTGGACACGATCAGGGACACCTTCAAGCTGATCCTGCAGATGTCCGTTGTGCTCACATACGGCGCTTCGATGCCGGTGGTGAAAGTCGGGCGCATGGCCGGGCAGTTCGCCAAACCGAGATCCTCGAACTTCGAGGTGCAAGGGGACGTGTCACTTCCGAGTTACCGCGGAGACATCGTCAACGGAATCGCCTTTGACGCCGAAGCCAGGAAACCTGACCCGCAACGGCTGCTCAAGGCGTACAACCAATCGGCACTGACGCTCAATCTTCTCCGTGCCTTCGCTCAAGGCGGCATGGCCAACCTCGAACAGGTGCACCGCTGGAACCTCGAATTCATCGAGGATGGGACCCAAGCTGCCCGATACGATCGGTTGGCAAGCGAGATCGATGCATCACTTGCATTCATGCGCGCCATAGGGATCACACCCGAGACCGTCCGCGAGCTACGCGAAACAGACTTCTACACCAGCCACGAGGCACTGCTACCGGGATTCGAACAGGCGCTGACCAGAGTCGACAGCATCTCGGGCGATTACTACGCAACCTCCTCACACATGCTGTGGATCGGCGACAGGACACGACAGGTCGACGGAGCCCATGTCGAGTTCCTGCGCGGAGTCGAAAACCCGATCGGACTCAAGTGTGGCCCGACGATGGATCCCGAGGATCTCGTACGGCTCGCCTCGATCCTCTCGCCCCACAATGACCCCGGTCGACTCACGCTGATAACCCGACACGGTGCAGACCACGTTGAGCGCTACCTGCCGCCACTGATAGAAACCGTCGAGCGGGAGGGCCTGGAAGTCGTCTGGTCCTGTGACCCGATGCATGCCAACACGATCATCTCCTCCACCGGCTATAAGACGAGGCCCCTTGAGAGCGTCGTCGCAGAGGTGCAGGGCTTCTTCCGTGTCCATAGGGAGATGGGGACCCACGCCGGGGGGGTCCACATCGAACTCACCGGTCAGAACGTCACAGAATGCACGGGAGGGCTCGCCAGAATCGGTGAGGAGAACCTTGCAGACCGGTATCACACGCACTGCGATCCCCGATTGAACGCCAGCCAGTCCCTCGAACTGGCATTCCTGCTCGCCGATGAGTTGAAGGCAAGAAACGATGCCGTCCGTTAACGACTCCAGCGTGTACGTCGGAGTGGAACTGGGGGGCACGAAGATGGTTGTCGCAGCGAGCCAAGACGGTTTGACGGTCAGTCGGAGGGAACAAGTCCCAACAACCGACCCGGATACGACGCTTCGCTCGCTGCGAGATGCAATACGGGAAGTGGCGGGGGAGGAGCGAATCGAAGCGGTCGGGCTGGCATCGTTCGGCCCGATTGACCTGCGCGCCGAATCGGATTCGTTCGGACAGATGCTCGCCACGCCGAAACCGGGATGGACCGGAGTGGACATCGTTGAGGGAATTACGGGAGGGCTTGATGTCCCGGTCGGCGTCGATACGGACGTCAACGGGGCCGTGCTGGCCGAAGCCCTCCACGGAGCAGGGAGTGACTATCGACATGTCGCCTATCTCACTGTCGGCACCGGAGTCGGGGGAGGTATCTGGACCGATGGCGGTGTGCTGCACGGGGCAAATCACCCCGAGGTTGGACACATCAGGGTGCCACGCCAGCGTGAGGATCACCACACGAGTTCGTGTCCGTTCCATGACGATTGCCTTGAGGGAATGGCCTCGGGCACTGCAGTGCGAGAACGGTGGGGAACGGCTGCACAGGATCTTGGACACCTCACGCCAGCAGCAACCAAACTCGAGGCGTGGTACCTGGCGCGGGGCATCGCCGGATTGTCGGCGGTTGTCCCCGTCGAGGTAGTGATCATCGGAGGGGGTCTGTCGCATCTCCCCGATCTTCACGCCCAGGTCGCGGCTGCGCTTGATGAGGCATCCGGGAGGTATCCGCCTGTTCCGTTCGCGGAGGGCGGTCCAACCATCGTACCGCCGGGACTCGGATCCGATTCAGGCGTGCTCGGGGCAATCGAACTCGCGAAGGCCGCTAAACGAGGATAGGGAGCGTCGCCAGGATGACGATGCCCGTTATGAGCGTGATGATGCCGAAACTGAGCACGATGATTCGATTGCGTGGGCGGTTCATCTTCGAGCTGACGCCTGCAAAGAAGAGCACGGAAGCGAACAACACCATCGTCAGGACGTAGTTGTCGCCGTTCTGGTTGGCCGTTCGAGCCGCCTCAGCCTTCTCGTCGGCTATCAGGGCTAATCGATCGGCTTCCACCCGTGAGGAGACCACGTACTCGTCCATGTCAAAGGGCGTCTTCGGCGCGTCAGCATTCTCAAGTGGATTGGTCGCAAGCCAGGCATCGACAGCCGGAAGGAACTCGTTCCTGAATCTCTTGTAGAGGAAGCCGGAAACCGTGTTCGGCGTGGGGGAGTAGGGGTCGATGGAGCCCTGTGTGATGGCACCAGTGGCGAGATCGTCATTGATCGCAGAAACCCAGTCCATGTACATCGCGGCGTCGATCTGCGCGAGTTGGCCGCCTAGCGTGTCGAATCGTGTCGATTCGGTACGCGCCGCACCGGCTTCAGAGAAGTTGATCGACTGTTCCCCGCCCCATTTTCCGGATTCGAAACCGGACCACGCGGTGAGGATCGTCGCGATCGCGAGCACGATCGTTGCAATCAATTCGACGCGGTCGTTCGAACCCCACAGCGACCGAAGACGACCGTCATCGGTCATGGTTGCGACCGTTCCGCGCGAGCTTTTCTCGGGCTGACGATGTGCTCGGGCGTGCACAGGTGCTCCGTCATGACGTTCCACACCGACCCATGCGCGAGTTCATGACGCATCGAACGCAACGTCTCGAGGAAGGTCGGGATTGCTGCTGCAACGGACATCGGATTTGGTCGGGCGAGATCGAGAACCGCCTCGTCGGGCCGCAGAATCAGGATCTCCGTTTCGGGCCAGGCGCTGCGAATCATCGAAAGTTCGCTGGCGAGAGCGGATCGGCCGACCTTGTCGAAGAGGTCCTCGTAGAAACGGCCACTTGACCTGGGTGCTGTGGCTGCCAGCGGAGCAACGATTAGCACGAGATCGAGCGGTTCTGGCGAAGCAAGGAGCAGGTCCGCTGACGTACCGCTCGCCATTCCTCCGTCGGCATACCAGCGCTCATCGATGCGCACCGGTTCGTACACGAAGGGCACGGCGCTTGATGCAGCTACCGCTTCGGAGAGCGAGGCCCGTGGAGCAGCTTCGGTTCCAAAGGGGACACGAACGCGACGTTCAACGTCGTAAGCAACGAGCGCTGTCGGTTTCTTCGGCCAGGAGTCAGCGAGAGGGCCGATAGCGCCCTGAACCCACTCCTGGAGGCCATCGGTTCGGTACACACCGGGGCTGCCAAGCGCGACATGGAGGCTCGGATGCCTGAGCGCCGGGAGAAGACCTCTCCTCAACCAGCGCACTGCACCGCGGGGTGCACCCCTGCGATACATGTACCCGTCCAACCAATCGTGGATCTCCTCGGTGGTTGTGCCGGTTCCAGCGAAAGTGTCCAGATGGAGGGCGTCGCCGCGGACCAT
>JBDLJV010000092.1:0-8273 GCA_039714175.1 Actinomycetota bacterium | reverse complement strand
GATCGGCACGGTACGACGGTGAGTTCTGGACCAACGCCCGGTGGTCCTCCTCGACATGCATCGTGCGACCGAACGCGGCGTTGACGATGTCGGCAACTCTCTGGTGGTCGGTCGGGTCATTCCGTACCGACCGGAGTTCGTACCCACCGGGGAGAACGGATTCGGCGATCGGCCATTCACCGAACCGTGCGGCACGGAAGTATTCGCTTGTGGTTGTCTCGACATAGCCCCGCTCTGTTGCCACCGCTCGAGCGACAGCATCCTGATCCCACACGAGTAGGTGCGAAATCTCGTCGCCGGCGATCCGTCCCGCGTTCTCGCTCCACACGACGACTTCGTTGAACAGGTGCATCCACTCGGGATGGACGTGGGGATGGACCACCGTTCCACCCTCTGCCATGGCGACAGCAACGATCCTCCCCCCGTGCTCCCAAAGGTGCGTTCTCGCCGTTCGCTCGGCATCGAGACCGATCTCGACCGTGTGACAATTCGATCCGTCCCACCGCCGGACATCCCAGCTCTGTCCCGGAGGGAGCAGGCCCCGAAGCTCGGAGAGGAAGTCACGCACCGGAAGGAAGTCCTCGACTCCCCTGTACCCACGATCGATCACTCTGTCCACACCCCAATCCTCCCCGTTCCCGAGTCCAACGCCAACTGCCCGATCTGTCTTGACTCTCTGCTCTCTGCTCTCTGCTCTCTCGTTCGTGTCATACCCGCCTCGTACTGTGTACACATGGAAGCGATTACGGAGACGAGCTGGGTCCCGAAGGACCTCGACGAGATGGAACCGGGCATCCTTCTGGGTTCAATGCTCGAATCGATCGATGTCTCGACATTGTCGGGACATGACCGTGTGATCGTTCTTCGTGCTCGTCAGCGGATGGCTTCACACCTCCAAGCTCAGATCTATGCCGACATGGCTTCGATTGCCGATATCACCGTTGCCTCAGGCGACGACAGGTACGACGCACCTGACGCCGCTGCGATGGAGGTGCGGGCGGCGCTACGCCTCACACGGATGACGGCTGATCTCGAGATGCGGCACGCCATCAACCTCAGGGACCGCTTCCCGGAGGTATGGGATCGGTTCAACAGCGGGATTCTCGACGCGAGGAGGGTCCGGGTCATCATCCGAGGTACCGAGCACCTCGCCGGAGACATCGCTCAGCGAGTGATCGATCAGGTTCTTGATGACGCACACAAGCTCACGACGGGGCAGCTCCGAGCAACCATCACCAAGCTCGCCCTCGACGCCGAACCGGAGACGGCCGTCGACAACTACGAGGCAGCACTCGCAGACCGCCGAGTGTTCACAGAGCCCAACGCCATGGGCACGGCGAATCTCCTCGGCTTGGACCTTCCTCCCCATCGCGTTGCAGCGGCAACACGTCGGATCAACCGGTTGGCAAGGAGCCTCCGTGGCGGCAGCGAGGATCGCACGATGGACCAGCTCCGAGCAGACGTGCTTCTCGACCTTCTTCTCGGCAAGTCAACGAGAGGCAAGGGTGCTGTCGTCCACCTTCACACGGATATCGAGACCCTCACCCGCCTCAACGAGGACTCTGGGGAAGTCAACGGCTACGGTCCCGTGATCGCTGACATCGCTCGGCAGGTCGCCAAGGAGCAGGACAAGGCCGAGTGGCGCTTCTCCGTGTCACATCCCGAAACCGGTCAACCGATCGCCGAGGGAACCACTCGTCGCCGACCCACCGCCGCCGTTCGTCGGGCAGTCGAAATGCGTGACCGCACATGCGTGTTCCCCGGCTGCAGGGTTCCTGCCACCGATTGTGACCTCGATCACATCACGCCGTGGTCCGAAGGAGGCCGCACCGGGGACAAGGACCTTGCTCCCGACTGCCGACCCGATCATGTCGGTCGGCACAAGGGACCCTGGACCTACCACAGGTTGCCGAACGGCGACTATCTGTGGCGAAGCCCTCTCGGACACCGCTACACGACATCGGGCAACGATCCACCGTAGATCGAGAAGGTCGACTCGGCCGACCCCGGAACCTTCCCCTCTACTCTGTGGCAGTACCAACGACAAGGTGGTCACTGTGAGCAAAGGCGTCCCCCAGCATCTCTCCATCCTCACGCTTGGCGCGTTCGACCTGCCAGCGCTCCGCGAGTTCTACGGAACCTGGGGTTGGTCAGAGATTGATGCGAGCTCCGACCAGTGGTGTGCGTTCGACGTGAGAGGGTGCCTCCTTTCCATCTATCCCTTGGAGCTCCTCGGAGATGAAGCAGCTCCGGGTGAGCCCGTCCTGGCCGCTCCGTGGCGTGGCTTCACGATGGCGATCAATGTTGAGACCGAGGACGATGTCCAGACCGTGTTCGACATGGCCGTTGCATCCGGGGCAATCGCGATTCAAGCTCCGGCACGTCGCGATTGGGGAGGCCTGAGTGCGTACGTTGCCGACCCCGAAGGCAACCGATGGGAGATCGCAGCAGGCGGACCGAACGCGACGCCCACGGACGCGTAGGAGACGTACGACGCGCGGCGGCTGCGGTGGAAGCGCTAGGGTCTCGCCATGCCTGATTCCGGAATTTCACGACGCCGCGCCCTACAACTCCTTGCCGGAGCCGGCGCACTCGCGGCCGTCGGTGGATGCGACTCTGACACGACGCCGACAACCGTAACCACCATCCCCCCGGTGACTGACACGACGATCACGAGTCCCGTCCTGGAACCTGACGTGCGTGATCTCCACGTCGGCCTGTGGGCAGAGCCGTCGACCGCATCCATCCAGGCTGGGGTCACCACAGAAGTCTTTTCCTACGGCGCAAGGGTCATCGAGGGCGACGTAGCCAGCGTGGTCGACAGCGGCTCATACCTCGGGCCGACCCTGCATCTGCGCCAAGGGCAGCGGGTTCGAGTGACGTTCGAGAATCGACTCGACCAGGAATCCATTGTGCACTGGCACGGTTTGGTCGTTCCCCAGGATCAGGATGGGCAACCCGCTGAAGCGATCCCACCGGGCGAGACGTACGAGTACGACTTCGTCGTCGAGAACCGGCCCGGCACCTACTGGTACCACCCACATCCACATCACCTGACAGGATCACAGGTGTACCAGGGCTTGGCGGGTCTCCTCGTCATCCACGGAGAGGAGGGATCCCTCGCTGACACTGTCAATGATCTCGCTCTGGTGCTTCAGGACCGAACGATCGATCCTGACGGGCAACTCCGATATGTGGCCATGATGCACGATGTTATGGCTGGATTCGTCGGCGAAACGCTCGTCACAAATGGAGTTGCCGGGTATGAGGCAGTCGTCCGGCCGGAGCCGTACCGCATTCGAATCCTGAATGGAGCCAATTCTCGAACGCAATATCTCACATGGTCCACGGGAGATCAGCTGCATGCCGTCGCGACCGACGGTGCGCTACTGCCCAAGACCATCAGCGTTGACGGACTTGTCATCACGCCTGCGCAACGGACCGATCTCTGGATGGACTTCTCCCAGTTCCAGCCGGGAGACCGGATAGAGCTTCTGACAGCCGACATGTTCATCGAATCAGCCGGGATGATGGGGGGCGGCATGGGAGGTGGCGGGTCGGACGACTTCGGACTCAACCTGATCCCCCAGACTGCTGCATCGTTCATCGTTGGTGAGACGACCCCGGTCCACGGCGAGATGCCGACCGCACCAGGATTTGACCCGACGTTCGGCGCTGAGGACGCTGTCAACGCCGACGCACCCAAAGAGTTCGTGCTGTCGACGAGGCGCGCTGCGCATTGGATCAACGGCACGCAGTGGGAAGGACGTTCCGTCACCGAACTCGAAACGGTGAAGGCCGGAACCGTCGAACTGTGGGACTTCGTCAATTTCTCTCCCATGCCCCATCCGATGCACCTCCACGGCATGGCATTCCGCGTCGTGTCGCGTACATGGGAAGACGATGGCCTTGCAGAGGCATGGTCGGGAATCGAAGATGGCGTTATCGAATCCGGTGTGAGAGATACCGTGTTGGTGTGGCCCGGACAGCGGGTCCAGATCGCCGTTCCCTTCGCCGAGCACAAGGGGTTCTTCCCCTATCACTGCCACATCCTTGAGCACGAAGACGGCGGGATGATGCGGAACTTCCTCGTGATCTAGATCTACGGACGCCTCAGCACGTAAATTCGCGACTCGAGCTTGCCAAGCATCTGGTTGATGCTCCACAGAGCATTCCCGTAGACGACGCGGTACGCGACTTCACCGATCTCGGCGATCAATGCTTCCCGGTTGCGTCGAAGCCGGGACACCTGAAGCAGGTAGTTGGGCGCCGTACCTGCCTCCTGAGATGCTTCGTACCACTCAGATCCGAGCACCTCGACGTCTTCAATCGTAAAGCCTGCTGATACTGCAGCTCGCTCGAATCCGTCGGAGGAGAAACGCTCCGGCACAGCAGCCGTGTGCCCAAAGACCTGCTCTGCCTCGATCGGTTCCAGAAGGTCGGTCGCAAACACCTGATGGAGCACCATCACACCACCCGGAGAGAGCACCCGGGCACATTCCCCCAGCGCCACATCCGCATCCTCTATGTGAGCGAACATATCGCGGGAGAACACGAACGTGAATGCACCGTCATCTGCCGGGATCTGCTCGATTGCTCCCAGTACGACCTCGACGAGGTGACCGAACTCGTGCTCGGCAGTGGCTGCTTCCCCGTCCTGGATGTTCACCGGAGCAGGATCGACCGAGACCACGCTGCAGCCAAAGCGCTCAGCCATCGTGAGGCCGTTGCCCCCGTCTCGCCCGCCGATGTCAAGAACCCTGTCATTCGGACCGAGCCCGAGCGACTCGAGCGTGTCGAAGACGGAGGAACTCGGACGAGGCTCAAGGCTGCGATCGACGGCCGCTACCGCTGCCTCCCAGTCCCAGTCGCCGTACATCTGTTCCAGCGTCACCGGATTCGGCCATTCGTCACTCGCCATGCGATCCACACTACCGAGACCGCGAACAAAGCAAGATCCAAGAAAGGCGCTCCGGACCCTGATTCGCATCGAATAGATTGTCTCCTCATTCGTAAGAAGGTGTATGGGAAGTACCCTCCAAAGCGTCATGAGTAGTTCGGTTCCAGGGCCTGAAATACAACTGGTGGCTCGCGCACATAGCGGTGAGTCCCAGGCACGCGAAGAACTCGCTCGATCGATCGGCAATACTGCCTACGTCTTCGCTCTCCAATTGACGAGCCACCCGGATACGTCCCTCGACATCGCTCAGGAGAGCGCATTGCGATTCTTCAAGCATCTCGACCGTTTCGATGCGACCCAACCGATCGAACCCTGGCTGTACCAGATCGTTCGCAACCAGGTGCGCGACCAGGCGCGTCGGGACAGGATCCGGCGGCATGACTCGCTCGACGTCTGGATCTCTGAGGGAAAGCCGGAGCCCAGGGACAGGAATCCGGAACCCTCCGAGACAGCGGAGCAGCACGAGCTGCAACTCTCCGTGTGGCGAGCAATCTCCGAACTCGCCGATGCTCAGCGAGAGATCATTGTGCTGCGGGACTACCACGGCCTGCCCTACAGCGAGATCGCCGAGGTGCTCTCGATCCCCGTAGGAACCGTGATGTCACGGCTGCACACCGCAAGGAAGAACTTACGCGAGATCATCGCATCTGGAGACGCATCGACCACAAGGAGCAACCCATGAGCGACCTGCACCATGGCTTCGATGAGACGCTCGTGTCCGGGTACCTGGATGGAGAACTGACACAGGGTGACGCACAGAAGGTGCGCATTCACCTCGAAGACTGTGCTGACTGTCGGTCTCTGGCCGACGAGCTCAACCGGATCAAGGAGACAACGATGTCCACCGAGTTCCAACTACCAGAAGACAATCAGTGGGACGAGGCACCGCGTTCCGCGTCGTCCTCCCTCCTTCGCTCCTTCGGATGGGCGATCGGAGCGCTCTGGCTGGTCGTCGTGTTCGGCTACATGTTCTGGCTGATGGCGACGGAGTCAGAAGACCTCTTCGCTGCCGTACTCGGCTTCGGATTCTGGTTCGCCATCATCCTCATCTTCCTATCCGTGCTCATCGACCGACTCAAGACACGCAAGACTGACCGTTATCGAGAGGTAGAGAAATGATCGTTACATCGAGCGAAGCAATTGCCGGACAACGGGTCGTTCGAACCCTCGGCTTGGTACGTGGCAACACGATCCGTGCTCGCCACGTTGGCAAAGACATCATGGCAATGCTCCGGACACTCGTCGGTGGCGAGATCGCCGAGTACACGAAGCTCCTCGCCGAGTCGCGAGAACAAGCACTCGATCGCATGGTCGATGAAGCGACCGACCTGGGTGCCAACGCGATCATCATGGCGCGCTTCTCAACGTCAATGGTGATGGGTCAAACGGCTGAACTGTTGGCGTATGGAACGGCAGTTGTGATCGAGACCGCCGAATCGACGACCTGAGTATTGCGGTCGATCACGCGACGGGGCGACCCGTGGTGGAATTGACACCCTGGACCCCGAAGGCGGACAAGACGCTCGTTCGCTAGAGCGCCTTGAAGCTCACTTCTTGGCGGGATCGTTGACCGGCTGCGCGGAAGGCGACGTGAACTCTGCGAAGAAGTCGTTCCCCTTGTCGTCGACGATGATGAACGCAGGGAAGTCTTGAACCTCGATTCGCCAGATCGCTTCCATGCCGAGCTCCGGATACTCGAGGACCTCAACCTCCGTGATGCTCTCCTTGGCGAGGATCGCCGCGGGTCCGCCGATCGAACCGAGGTAGAAGCCACCGTGCTCGTTACAGGCATCGGTCACCTGCTTGGAGCGGTTGCCCTTCGCAAGCATCACGAGACTGCCACCCTCCGCCTGGAACTTCCCAACGTACGGGTCCATGCGTCCTGCCGTCGTAGGACCGAATGAACCCGAGGCGTATCCCTCGGGCGTCTTCGCCGGACCGGCGTAGTAGACGATGTGATCCTTCAAGTACTGCGGCATGCCCTCACCGGCATCGAGGCGCTCAGCGATCTTGGCATGGGCGATGTCTCGGCCGACAACGATCGTTCCCGTGAGCGAGAGGCGCGTGCCGACCGGGTGCTTCGTCAGTTCTGCGCGGATCTCATCCATGGACCGATTCAGGTCGATCTGCACTGCAGGCGTGGTTTCCTCTGCGGCGACAGGCTCCGGGAGGAAGCGAGCGGGGTCACGCTCCAGCGCCTCCAGGAAGACGCCCTCGGCGGTGATCTTCGCCTTGATCTGGCGGTCGGCTGAACATGAGACGCCGATGGCTACCGGACACGATGCGCCGTGACGCGGAAGCCTGACGACACGCACGTCATGGCAGAAGTACTTCCCACCGAATTGCGCGCCGATCCCGACCTCACGAGTCATCTCGTGAATCGTGTCCTCCCACTCGAGATCTCGGAATGCGCGGCCGTGTTCATTCCCCTCGGTCGGGAGACCGTCGTAGTACTTCGTGCTCGCCAGCTTCACCGTCTTGAGCGTCAACTCAGCCGACGTGCCCCCGACCACAATGGCGAGATGGTAGGGAGGACATGCCGCGGTGCCGAGGGATCGAATCGCCTCGTCGACGAACTCAGTCAACGAGTCAGGGTTGAGGACAGCCTTCGTCTTCTGGAAGAGGAACGTCTTGTTTGCCGATCCCCCACCCTTGGCCACGAACTGCAGCTCATACTCATCACCGGGCATCGATTCGATCTCGATCTGTGCCGGAAGGTTCGATCCGGTGTTCTTCTCATCGAACATCGTGAGCGGGGCCATCTGGGAGTAGCGGAGATTGGAACCCGTATAGGTGTCATACACGCCATGGGACAGCCACTCCGCGTCATCGACCCCGGTGAACACGTTCTCCCCCTTGTGGCCATGCACGATCGCGGTACCGGTGTCCTGGCAGGAGGGCAGGATCATGTCAGCTGAGATGACAGCGTTCTTGAGCATCTCCAATGCCACGAACCGGTCATTGTCAGAAGCCTCGGGATCGTCGAGAATCTTGCGGAGCTGAGCGAGGTGGGCCGGCCGGAAGAGGTGGGAGATGTCGCGCATCGCCTCGGCGGCGACCAGACGGAGGGCCTTCGGATCGACGGTCAGGATCTCCCTGCCGCCGACGGTCGCAGTATCAACCAAACCCTCGAAGTCGAGACGGCGGAAGTCGGTCTCGTCAGCCCCCAACTGGAACATCGGTTCGTAGTGGAAACTGGGCATGGCGCTCCTTGTCTGTGTGTCCACCAATGGTACGAGGACGCCGACCGCTCGAATCCACAGAAGCACGACAGAA
The DNA here is from genome assembly GCA_039714175.1 of Actinomycetota bacterium. GTDB lineage: Bacteria > Actinomycetota > Acidimicrobiia > Spongiisociales > UBA5794 > B3-G11. The sequence continues at coordinate 37 of JBDLJV010000092.1, read as the reverse complement.
CATCCTCCATCGTCCAGTGAACGAAGTGAGCGGAAGG
>JBDLJV010000091.1:0-8311 GCA_039714175.1 Actinomycetota bacterium | reverse complement strand
CTGACACCCGATTCCCGGTTTCTGACGCTCGACGCCTGAATTTCCTCGGAATCCAGGAATACACACACGGCCATAGGTGTTATATTGTTCCCGGAGAGAAGAGGGATGGCACATTGCTTTCATTGAGCGATCTGATGTGGGAACCAGACGTGGGCTGGAGAGAGTCAGCTGCTTGCAGCGGTGTCGATAGCGACACGTTCTTCCCGGCGTCTGAGGAAGAGTCCGCAGCTGCGGCTGCCAAGAACGTGTGCGCTGAGTGCCCTGTGCGTGAGGCGTGTCTCCAATACGCGCTTGTGACGAATCAATCGGCAGGTGTGTGGGGCGGCCTCGATGCAGGGGAGCGTCGGCGTATGCGGCGGCGGCTCCGTGACCGCGAACGTCGCAAGGCTTCCTGAGAGGTCTGATTCCGGAAGTCAGGCTCCAGAGGGCTGAGTTTCGATGTCCGACTTCCGATTTCCGACTTCCGACTTCTGAAGAAGCGACTTCGTTCCGAGCACTCCGAAGAACAGGATGATCGGGATGAGCGCCATCGTCGCTGATCCCGACGTGCCGAGGTGATAGCTCGCTATGAGTCCGCCAGTGACCGATGCGATGCCGATGACGCCAGCAGTGAGCATCATCGACGGAACACGTCGCACGAGCAACGCTGCGGTTGCAGGCGGTCCGACCATGAGACCGAAGACGAGGAGTGTGCCGACCGTCTGGAATGATCCGACGATCGCCAGGGTGATGAGGATCAGGAGCACGGCGTGTGTCGCTCGGGGGTGCAGACCGAATAGTTGAGCCTTCTGGTCATTGAAGGCGAGCACGAGCAAGCGGCGGTACAGCAGCATCGTCCCCCCGACTGAGACAACGGCGATCGCGGCCAGGATGGCGATGTCGGTGCCGGTGACGCCGAGTGCATTACCGAACAGGATCGCGGTGAGTGTCCCAGTGTGACCCTCCGTCGTTGAGATGAGGATCACGCCGAGAGCGAGCATCCCGGCGAACAGCAATCCGATGCCGGTGTCCTCGGAGAATTCTGTCTGTCGGTGGACGAAGCTGATTCCGGCGATCATCACGAGTGCTGCGGCAATCGCTCCGATGAGAACGCTGAAGTCGAACAGCACGGCAAGAGCGATACCGGGAATCACGCCGTGCACAAGGGCATCGCCGAGGAACGTCATGCCGCGGATGACCACCCAGGTTCCTACGACGGCGAATACGATCGCAGCCAGCGAACCAGCGATGAGCGCGCGTTGCTGAATGCCGAGCGCGAAGGGGTCGAGTAGCCAGTCCATGGTTCTACACGGTAGCTGTCAAACCGGCAGTCGGAACACTTCGCTCCCAGAAGAGCGACGCAATGACGGTCAGGACTCGGTGATCGTGACTGACGTGATGCTGACCGGCTGGACCGGCCGATCCTGTGCCCCGGTTGCCGCGGCTGCGATGCGGTCGACGACTTCCATGCCTTCCGTGACCTGGCCGAAGATGGAGTACTGGTTGGGTAGGGGGTAGTCGGCGTGCATGACGAAGAACTGCGAGCCGTTCGTATTCGGCCCTGAATTTGCCATGGCGAGGGTGCCTCGCTTGTAGGAAGACTTGGAGTGTCCGAGTTCGTCACGGAACTTGTAGCCGGGCCCGCCGCGTCCGGTGCCGGTGGGGTCTCCTCCCTGGATCATGAAGCCGCTGATGACACGGTGGAAGATGACATCGTTGTAGAAACCGTCGTTGCCGAGGAACACGAAGTTATTCACCGTCTGGGGGGCGTCGGCAGCGTAGAGCTCAGCCGAGATGTCTCCCTCACTCGTGTGCAACGTGGCCTTGTAGGTCTTCGACAGGTCGATCGAGAGGTCGGGCGCGGCGTCGTACTGCTTCGTCATTTGGGGGCTCCAGCGAATCGGGAACGTGTTGATTGCACGATAGGGGAGTCTCGATGGCAGCTGATCGGTGTCTTCAGGCGGTTCGAATCGACCTGCTCGGAGGGCTCAAGAAATGGACTTGCAATAGAAACAAGACTCATTATCATTAAATACATAGTCACGGAGTACGTTACTAAGCAATAGGCGACGGAAAGGCTTGACGTGGCAACGGTAGATCTTGAGATCACGCGACGACAGTTCCTGGCAAGCAGCATTGCCGGGTCTGCCCTCCTCGGCAATGCTGGCTCCAGCAAGTTCGCCGGCAAGTACCCAGAACCCGCCTGGTTCGCAAAGGGTGAGGTCGTTACGACCTACAACTACTGCGACATGTGCCCATGGAAGTGCGGCATCCAGGTGAAGAGCGTTGACGGCAAAGTCATCAAGATCGATGGCAACCCCAACGACCCGAAGAGCCGGGGCATGCTCTGTGCCCGGGGCCAGGGTGGCGTCTCGTTCATGAACGACCCCGACCGCCTCAGGTCTCCGATGATCCGCACCGGTGAGCGCGGCGAGGGGAAGTTCCGCGAGGTCACTTGGGAAGAAGCTTTCGACTACACCGCAGAGAAGCTTCTCGAGATCAAGGAGAAGTACGGTCAGGAAGCACTCGCGATCTTCGGCCACACCACGGGTGACCACTGGTTCGCCGAGTACTTCTCCCAGGCGTGGGGAACGCCGAACGCCGGCAAGCCGTCAACATCCATCTGCCTGAGTCCTCGGGATGAGGCCTCGAACCTGACTCTCGGATTCCCTCCAGGCGGTCACGAACCGATGGACTGGGAAGCGATCGAGTGCGTCACACTCATCGGAAGCCACATCGGCGAAGATTCGCGGAACACGGTCATGCAGGACTTCATCGGCGCTCATGCCCGGGGAGCCCAGGTCATCGTCGTTGATCCGCGATTTTCAAGCGCAGCAGCAAAGGCGGACCATTGGCTACCGATCAAGCCCGGTACCGATACCGCCTTGCTGCTCGCTTGGATCAACGTTCTCATCACCGAGGAGCTCTTCGACCGCGCCTATATCGACGAATGGGCGAACGGTCTCGAGGAACTCACCGAGCACATCGGACAGTTCACACCTGATTGGGCATCTGCCATCACTGACCTCCCCGCGGACCAGATCCGTGAGACCGCACGGGTCATGGGCGAGCGTCACCCGAAGTCAGCGATCATGCCGGGTCGCCATACGACGTGGTACGGCAATGACACGCAGCGGATGCGAGCCGTTTTCATCATCAATTCACTGCTCGGTGTCTACGGTCGTGAGGGAGGCATGTACTTCAACAAGTCCGTGTTCCTCGACTCATATCCGCATCCACCGTTTGCTGTTGCCGGAAGTGCAGGCGGCTGTTCTGCCGAGCCCGGCGAAGCGAGCGATGAGCTTCCACTCGGACCGACGGGTAAGGCCCGTGCTGACGGTGTCAAGGACAAGTTCCTCCGCGGAGCAACGGCCACTCAGGAATTGATCGAGCCGATGATCACCGGCGATCCCTATCGCATTGCCGGTCTGATCGTCTACGGCGTGAATCTCCTGAACTCGCTGCCGATGCCTGAACGGACCATCGAAGCACTCAAGGCGCTCGACTTCGTTCTGGCTATCGACGTGCTCCCGCAGGAGCACGTGGCCTGGGCCGATGTGGTGTTCCCCGAAGCGACCTATCTCGAGCGGTACGACGATCTGTCTGTCATCTCGCACAAGACCCCGTTCATCCAGATGCGTGAGCCGGCGATCGCACCCATGTACGACACGCTGCCCGGATGGATGATGGCTCGAGAACTCGGCATGCGTGTCGGACTCGACGGATTCTTCAAGTGGGAATCCATCGAGGAGTACATCGACACGAGACTCAGGTCCGTCGGATCAAGTCTCGAGAAGATGCACGACGACGGCGGAGTCATCATCCAGAACGGAAAGCCCTACCTCGAGGACTACGGGGACGAGTCGCCGTTCCACACGCCGTCAGGGAAGATCGAACTGTCGTCGACCGCCCTTGCAGAGGCCGGTTTCGATGCGATGCCTGTGTATGAAGCAACCGACGAGCCCCCGGAAGGCTACTTCCGGCTTCTCTACGGTCGAGCCCCTGTTCACACATTCGCACGGACACAGAACACTCCCGTGCTCAACGACGTGTATCCGGAGAACGAATTGTGGATCAACGAGGACAAGGCCGCTGATCTCGGATACTCAGACGGGGACCGGGTGTGGTTGGAGAACGAAGCCGGCACCAAGACCGGTCCGATCGCTATCAAGGCAACCCAGCGGATTCGCAAGGACGCCGTGTTCATGGCTCACGGATTCGGTCAGGTCTCCGAAGGTCTCACAAGGGCCAACGGCAGAGGAGCCAGCGACACGAAGCTGATGAGCAATTACAAGCTTGATCCGATCAGCGGTGGCGCAGGGATGCGTGTCAACTTCGTTCGAATAGCGGAGGGAGGCTGACATGGAGTACGCATTCCTCCTCGACATGAGTCGATGCATAGGCTGTGAGGCCTGCGTCGTCGCCTGCAAGACCGGCAACGAACTGCCGCAGGGTGCCCAGTACATCGAACTCAACGAGAAGACATCCGGCACGTTCCCGAACCTGACGGGTGGCTTCCAGAACCAGCGCTGCTACCACTGCAGGGACGCAGCCTGTGTCTCGGTCTGCCCAACGGGTGCACTGTTCAAGGAAGGCGGACTCACCCGCCTGAACTCAAGTGCATGCTCCGGTTGTGGCTACTGCGTACAGGCCTGCCCGTACGACGTGCCGAAGATGGTGAACGGCAAGTCGACGAAGTGTGATGGTTGTGCATCCACCGTGGCGTCCGGCGGTTCACCCTGGTGCGTCCAGACATGTCCCTCACAGGCACTGCGCTATGACACGAGGGACAACATTCTCGCCGAGGCTCACAAGCGTGTCGACGCGATCAAGGATCGCTATCCGAACGCGCAGGTGTACGGCGAGACCCAGGCCGGCGGCCTCGGCATGATCCTCGTCCTGCCGGACGATCCCGAGACCCTCGACATTCCGGCTGATCCGCCACCCGTCCCGATTGTGACGGACATTTGGAAGAACGTGATCCAGCCCGCCTCAATGGCAGCAACGGCGGTCGCCGCTGTTGGCGCCGGCGTGCTCGGCATCATTGCAAGGAAGAACCACCTCGCCGAACTTCGAGAAGTCGAGGAGCAAGAGCTAGCGATCGCCGGTGTCAGTGAGTCCGGATCGGAGGAGGAATAATCATGGCTGAAACAAACCACGACCTAGACATCCTCCGGTACCGCCGGGCTCAGCGAGTCGTACACGCCGTCATGGCCAGCTCGTTCCTGATCCTGCTCATCACAGGCCTTGCATTGGTGTGGAGCCCGCTTTCATGGATCGCCGCCGGGGGATGGTCGAGGTACCTGCATCGCATTGCAGCAGTCGGGTTCATGTCCGTTCCCTTCCTGTATCTCTGGATGGATCGTGCAGGAGCCAGGGAGGTTCTCGTCGAGTCGTTCATCTATGACAAGGACGACGTGAAGTGGTTCACCCAGATGTACCGCTACGCACTCGGCCGAACGGCAGAAATGCCACCCCAGGGCCGACTCAACGCCGGGCAGAAGCTTCATCACTCCGCAGTGATCGTGTTCTCTGCTGTGATCGTCCTGAGCGGACTCGTGCTGTGGTGGCTCAAGTCGAGCCTGTCCACCTCGATGCTGTCGTGGACGGCGATCATCCACGATCTTGCGATGCTCGCTCTGACGCTTCTGCTTGTTGGCCACGTCTTCTTCACCTTTGTCTACAAGGCGTGGTCATCGATGGCCACGGGCTACGTGTCGAAGGAAGACATGGAGATGGAGCACAGCAAGTGGGTCGAAGAGCTTGAGCATGAAGCTGCCGAGGACTCCTTGGCCCAATCAAGAGTTTCAAATAAGGATGCGGGCGTGAGCCCGCAGGGGAGCCCTGCGCCCCCACAAACGAAAGGAAAATGATGCGAAGAATGTATCGAGCATCGCTGATCGGGCTTGTACTCGTGATTGCGATGATCTCCGCCGCATGCGGTGGAGACGATTCCGCAGATACGACGACGACCGTGGCAGACGCCACGACGACGACGGTTGCTGCATTCGACCTGGAAGCATCTGTTGACGAGTACCTGTCCGCACTCCCCGAGGGCTTCTTGGCCATCGGCGATGTTGACGCCTTCAAAGAGGGTGTCGAGGCAAGCGGTGCACTCGTGATCGACATTCGGGAGACCGGAGAGTATGCCGAAGGGCACATTCCTGGTGCCGTAAACATCCCGATCCGGACGATCACAGCAAACCTGGACAAGATCCCGATGGATCGTCAGGTTTACGTGTACTGCAAGTCGGGATTCCGTGCCGGTCAAACGCTTGCTGCACTCGGCATGCTTGGCTACGACAATGTCCTGTCGTACAAGCCGGGTTGGAATGGATGGACCGAAGCTGAACAGGAAGTCAGCATGGATGCCGTTGAGGCTGAGGTTGTCGGCGCACCCGACATCAACGCTGAGCTTCTCGCTGCGGTCGACGGCTTCATGTCCACGATCCCCGAGGGCTTCCTGTCCGCAGGTACGGCTGACAGTGTCGTCGAAGCCATGGATGCCGGCTCGGCCGTCATCGATGTGCGTACAGTTGGCGAGTTCGAGAAGGGCCATCTCGAGGCCGCAACGAACATCGATCTGCGTGCACTCGCTTCGAACCTTGCTTCCGTCCCGACGGACAGCAACGTCATCGTGCATTGTGGCTCCGGCCACCGTGCCGCAATGGCGACTGCGGTACTGCACGTGCTCGGGTTCGACAACGAGAAGGGTTACGGCGGCAGTTACGACTCGCTCGTCGAGGCAGGCATTCCTGCGCTGACCCCGTAGTACGAAGCCACTGATCCAAGAGAGGTGGGGGCAGCCAGGGTGCTCCCGCCTCTCGCCGCGTCTGAAACTCGCTCTGCGATTTTCAGACGACATCCGACATCCGATGCCCGACATCCGACATCCGACATCCGACATCCGACATCCGGAAACCGTCGGATTTCGGACATCGGAGAGCGAGCGCAGCGAAGCGTTCTGAGAGTGAGGCGCTAGCCGAACGTTCGGGCTTCCGACAGCTTCGCTGTCAGAAGCCCCTTCTCTTCCGCTTCTTGATCGACTTCTGGGTGAAGGGGGCTTCCTCGGGGGGAGGGGTCCATGTCGAGAGGTCGGCGAGGCGTTCATCGTTGGAGAACATCTTGACGATGGGAACGTTGAGATCGGCCCTTCGCTGGATGCCGAGCACCTCGTTGACCTGATCCCATTCGACCAGCGTCACGACGAGACCCTCCTCGCCGGCTCTGGCTGTTCGCCCGCTGCGATGAAGGTACGTCTTGGGGTCATCGGGGGGATCGAAGTGGACGACCACGTCGACGCCGTCGATATGTAGCCCACGTGCCGCCACGTTCGTCGCGACGAGCACTTTGACCTCTCCATCGGAGAATCTGTTCAGCGACTGTTCCCGCTTCTTCTGGGGGAGATCGCCGTGGATCGGGGCAGCTGCGACTCCGAGTTCCCGCAGATCTCGCGAGAGCCGGTCAGCGCCAGCCTTCGTGCGTGTGAAAGCCAGTATGCGGTCGTTGTGTCGTGAGAGTTCCTGGACGACTTTCGCCTTGTCCATGTAGTGAACCTTCAGGAAGCGATGCTCCATGCTGTCCACGGTTTCGGTCTCAGATTCAACTTCATGATTCACCGGGTCGATCATGTACCGATCGATCAGTTCCTGGACCTGGTGGTCGAGCGTTGCCGAGAAGAGGAATGTCTGGCGGTCTTCGGGAATCTGGGACATGATGGCCCGGACCTGGGGCATGAAGCCCATGTCGGCCATCTGGTCAGCTTCGTCGATTGCAACGATCTTGATGTCCCGCGGGTCCACCGCCTTCCTCTCGAGAAGGTCGATGAGTCTTCCCGGGGTTGCGATAGCGATCGAGGCACCTCGCTTCAGCGCATCAACCTGCGGGCCCATCGGCGCCCCTCCGTAGACGGAGACGGCTGTGAGGTCGCGTAGCTTCAGGAGTGGTGTGAGCGCTCGCGTGACCTGGACAGCGAGTTCCCTCGTTGGGACGAGAACGAGACCCTGCGGCCGCTTCGGCTCAGCCTTGGTCACATGCATGATCATCGGAAGGCCGAAGGCGAGGGTCTTGCCGGACCCGGTCTTCGCCTTTCCGGTGATGTCCCGGCTGGCGAGAGCATCGTTGATCGTCATCTCCTGGATTGGGAAGGGAGATGTGATGCCCTGAGCATCGAGTTCTGCGACGAGATCCTCAGCGATCCCGAGACTCGCGAATGTGGTCGCGGTCTGTTGAGTTTGGTCAGTGATCATTACCTGGGGCCGGTAGAGGAGGTGTGCCCTGATGAGGAAGGTAGCCGAAACACACGTTAGGCGTCAGGTTTTCGGTCGACGGC
>JBDLJV010000090.1:0-8328 GCA_039714175.1 Actinomycetota bacterium | reverse complement strand
GGCTACGGCTACATCAGGGCAGGCGCCGAGATATCGGCGAACGTCAAGAAGGTCGCCGAGTTCAAGGAGAAGCCCGACGCAGAAACCGCTGAGAGCTACGTGGCCTCCGGTGAGTATCTCTGGAACTCAGGCATGTTCCTGATCAGGGCCTCAACCTATCTCAAGGAACTCGAATCCCACGCCCCCGATATCGCCGCTGCCAGCGCAGCGGCGATCCACGACGCAACGATCGACGGCAACCGTGTCCACCTACAGGAGGAGGCTTTCACAGCATGCCGCTCCGAATCGATCGACTTCGCTGTGATGGAGCCAACGTCGATGGCAGCGGTCGTCCCGACGGATCCGGATTGGAACGACGTCGGGTCCTGGGCATCGCTTTGGGACATCGCAGACAAGGATGGCGAAGGGAACGTGCTGCAGGGTGACATCGCAGCGGTCGACACCTCGGGAAGCTACGTTCGCGGCACGGATCGCCTCATTGCAGCGGTGGGCATCACGGACACGGTGATCGTCGACACTCCCGATGCCGTTCTCGTTGCCCACAAGGATGCAGCACAGGATGTCAAGGCGATCGTCGACCGACTCCAATCCGAAAACCGACCCGAGCTCGTGAGCGACGGAACCGTGCACCGACCCTGGGGGCACTTCCGCATCATCGATTCGGGCCCCGGATACCGCGTGCTGCATCTGTGGCTGGACCCTGGCGGCAAGACATCGGTCAAGGAACACCGCCACCGCTCGGAGCACTGGCTCGTCATCGCCGGAGTCGCGAGGATCACAACGGGGGATGTCTGCAGACTCGTACCGACGAAGGAGTCCGTGTACATTCCTCCCGGAGAGATCCACCGTCTGGAGAATCCGGGAGAAGACGTGCTCGAGGTGATCGAGGTGGATATCGGGACATATGTGGGCGAGGATGACATCAAACGTCACATGGACGCCTATGGACGAACGGAGAGAATGGGATGACATTTGCCATCGTGCTCGGACTTGCCATATTGGTTGCGGTGATGGTGATGCTCTCCCGCCAGGCCTCGAGTACCAAGAAGCAAGCCATCGCTGACCTCGAGAGGGAGCAGAAGGATGTAGGGAAGTTCGACATCCTCGACCTTGTCGAATCCGAAGTGGACGGCTTGGGGCTGCTCGACGTCGACGGCGCCGCCGACCTGCCGCACGGTGTACTTCTCAAGGCGTGGAAGGACAACCAGGATGTCGTGGACTCCTGTGCAGGTAGAGAATTCCTGCGGTACGTGGTGGCAGATGGCGCAGACCTGCAGAACATAACCCATGCCGACGTGACCCTCGAGTGCTCGAACCGGAGAGCAGAGACTCCTCCGGAGAATTAGGACGGCTTCGCTGTCAGGTGCCAGGCTTCAGGTGTCAGGTTTCAGCATCCCCCTCCTGGCTCGCTCCTTTCGGTGCTCGAGACTCAGCAGGATCGTGCCTCTTCCGAGGCTCGCAGGCTCGCCGACCCCCCTGGCTCGAAGACTCGCCCGTCCCCCCGTAAAGGGGGGACACCTTCTAGGCGAGGTGGGTGAGGACGAAGGCGAGGACAATCGCTTCGTCCTTCCAGAGGTCATAGCGGCCGGAACGTGCGAAGTGGCCTGCGGTCATCTCGGTCTTGAGCAGGATCTCGGCGTCTGACATCGACCGCTCGCGCAGAAGTTGCACCCATTTCGCCGGTTCCCAATACGAGACCCTCGGATCGTTGAGTCCGGCGGTGGCAAGCACCGGCGGGTACGCAACCTCCCCCACGTTCTCATACGGTGCGTAGGCGCTCATCCAGCCGTACTGGTCCACGACCTGTGGATTGCCCCACTCCTCCCACTCGACCACGGTGAGAGGGAGATCAGCATCAAGCATGGTGTTGATCACATCCACGAAAGGCACCTCTGCCACCATCGCGGCAAAGGCATCCGGGGCAAGGTTCAACGCGGCGCCCATCGTCAGCCCGCCGGCAGATGCTCCCCTCGCCGCAATTCGGTCTCTCGCGCAGACGCCGGTATCTGCGAGATATCCAGCGGCGTCAACGAAGTCTGCGAACGTATTGGCCTTGTTCACCAGTTTCCCGTCCTCGTACCACTCCTTGCCCATCTCGCCACCGCCACGAACGTGAGCGATAGCAAAGCCAACACCGCGATCGAGCAGGCTGAGGCGCGGGATCGAGAATCGGACCGGCATGGACACCTCGTACGCGCCATATGCGTACAACAGCAGCGCTCCCGAGCCGTCGGTAGGCATGTCAACGTGACGAACGAAGCTGATGGGAACCGACGCCCCGTCTCGGGCAGTTGCCCAGAGGCGTTCCTGCACGTACTCGTTCGGGTCGAAGCCACCGAGCACCGGGGTCTGCTTCAGGAGCGTTCGCTCGCCCGTCACCAGGTCATGGTCGTAGATGCTGCGCGGCGTCACGAACGATTCGAACGAGTATCTGATGGTCCGGGAGTCGAACTCGAGATTCGCGTCCGGGTTCACTTCGTAGACCGGCTCATCGAAGACGATCGCAACGAGGTCACCGTTGTCGTGGACGAATGCGGCGGGGAGACCATCGGCGCGTCCCCATACGACGACATGATCCAAAAAGCACATAGGAGCGTGCAGCTTCCGACCTGCGATGTGAGGACTCACCTCGGTGAGGGACCCGCCATGCGTCGGAACGGTGACGAGCCGCCCGTCGGCACCCTCATCGTTGATGACAACCCAGAACACGTCACCTCGGTGATCGATCGAGTACTCGACGCCCTCGACCCGGGGGATGACCTCAACCGGGACTGCCGTCGGATCTGCAGCCGGGACCACCCATGCCGACTCAGTGATTGCCGAGTCGCTGGTGATGACGATGAAGTCTCCAGATCTGGTTCTCTCAAGACCGAAGTAGAACCGATCGTCATCCTCCTGGAGGACGAGGACATCGTCGCTCTGATCGGTTCCGAGCCGGTGACGCCAAATCTGAAACGGGCGGAGTGCCTCGTCTGCAACGGTGTAGAAGAGGTACTGACCATCCGCTGACCATGCGAGCCCATAGCGACACTCGGTGAGCACATCCGGCAGGTCCAGTTGTGTCCCGATCTCCCGAATCCGAGTCGTATAGCTCTCTGCACCGGTGGTGTCGGTGGAGTAGGCGACGAACCGGTGGTCGGTGCTGACAGAGAGGTTGCCGAGGCGGAAGTACTCATGGCCCTCGGCTTCAGCGTTCTCGTCGAGCACGAGCTCCGATTCTCCGTCGGGTCCACCCTCCATCCTCACCCTGATGGCGTAGGACTGGCCCTCCTCAGTTCGCGTGCTGTACCAGTAGTTGCCCTTCCGCGCCGGAACAGCGAGATCGGTCTCCTGTGTGCGGTCCTTTATCTCGCCGAAGATCTGCTCCTGGAGAGCTTCGGTGGGTTCGAGAACCGACGATGCGAACTCGTTCTCGGCTTCGATGTGAGCAATGACCTCGGGATCGGATTTCTCCTTGAGCCAGAACCAAGGATCATCGGTCGTGTCCCCGTGGAGAACTCGAGAATGCGGTTTCTTCGGTGCGATGGGTGCAGACATGGGTGCAACGCTACCGGTCATCGTGCCGTTGGATACCGGTGTAGCCTCGGCCACCGTGGAGCAGACAATCGCCGTGTACGGCGCATCCCAATCGGTGCCCGGGGATGGGTACTACGAGGCAGCCGTGCTCTGCGGGCGGTTACTCGCTGAAGCCGGATTCTCCGTGGCGACCGGCGGTTATGGCGGTTCGATGGAGGCTGTGAGCCTTGGCGCACGATCGGCGGGCGGCCACGTTGTCGGCGTCACCGCACCGTCCGTGTTCCCGAAGCGTTCCGGAGCCAATAGCCACGTTGTGACCGAAACGCCAGCACGCTCGCTCGTCGAGCGCATCGGTCTTCTTGCTGAATCAACCGCCGGATCGATCGCTCTGTGGGGCAGCCTCGGAACGGCCGCCGAACTCCTGGTTGCATGGAACCTCGCCTATGTGGCTCCACTCGCCAGCTTGACGCCGAAGCCACTCATCGCTGTTGGGGAACCGTGGACGAGCCTTGTGCCCCTTCTTGAGTCCGCTCTCGACACATCTCCGGGAATCGTCACAGTCGTGTCAGACGTGTCCGAGGCAGTGGATGAGCTCGTCAGGCATCTCGCTGGTGCCCAACACTGACTTGAGCAGCGATAGGGAACTGCTCCTACGCTCTGTCCTCCGCTGACCACAGGACAACGCCGACCGCCAGGACCGCTAGTCCTGAGAGGACAAGAGCCAGGGCGGTGATGACGAGGGCTCCGGTGAACTGGCTGTAGGTGTTCGACACGATCGTCTCGACCGAAGGATCCTCCAGCCGCGCCAGGGTCAGCCATCGCCCTGCAGGCACGAGCACAGCCGATGCGACGCCTGCGAGCATCAGAGCGATGCCGATGAGCGTGAAGGCCATGCCACGACGCTTCGCCAACCAGAAGACGACCATTGCCAAGACGAACGCACCCGCAAGTGATCCGAATCGGAGGAGGTCGTTCCACCGCTCGTACAGGGAGAGGTCCGGAAGCGCGCCCTCCCCGAGTACCTCGACCGACAGGAACCACTCATCCGGAACGAGTTCCGCCAGGCGTGGGGCCACAGCTTCGACCGGGCCAAGGACGATGTCGCGGTAATCGAGCAGGTCGATCACGATGGCGTCCTGATTCCCTGTGACGATTCGCTCATGAACCTCAACGCCCACGAATCGAACGACATCCTCGAGTGCGTCGACACCGAGCAGGTCAGCGAACATGTCGACGAGGTTCGACTCCAGGATGATGAACAGTGGGAACTCATCGACGAGTTGATCGGTGATCAACTGACCGATTGCCAGTCTCGAAGTCTCAAGCTCGAGTGCCACCACGGTGGAGTCGACGAACGTCTCGGACTCCATGACCCGGGACTCGAGCCACCAGGAAAAGGAACCCAGGTAGAGGAGAGCAGCGAGCAGCACCGCAGTTGCGATCGAGAGCATCGTCCTCGTCATCAGCGGTTCTCCAGGTCCGTTGCGAGCCATCAACAGTAGGCATCTTCCTCGCCGATACCTGAAACCTGATACCCGTCTACCGTTGTCCCATGACCTTCTTCATCGGCGGACCCGTCAACGACGACGGTGAGCGCATACCCGACGCACAGACAGCGTACGACCCATCTGATCTCACGACACACGGCGTGATCGTCGGCATGACCGGCTCGGGAAAGACCGGCCTTGGGATCATCTACCTCGAGGAAGCGCTGCGCAACGGCATCCCCACCCTCGTGATCGACCCGAAGGGCGACATGACGAACCTGTTGCTCACATTCCCCGACCTCGAGCCGACCGACTTCCGTCCGTGGATCGATGAGGCTGCCGCGGCAAAGGAAGGGAAGACGCCCGATCAGGAGGCAGAGGACGAGGCGGCCAAGTGGGCGAATGGCCTCGGATGGTGGAATCTGTCCGGCGATGACATCGGGGCACTGCGGTCTGAGACCGGTATGACCATCTACACGCCCGGATCGGATGCCGGCGTACCACTCAACGTGATCGGCAACCTGGCCGTCCCCGAACTCTCGTGGGAAACCGACGCCGAGACCATGCGCGACGAGATCGAAGGATTCGTCAGCGGACTCCTCGGGCTCGTCGACATCGATGCTGACCCAATCGCATCCCGAGAGCACATCTTGCTCTCGAACCTCGTTGAGCACAGCTGGCGGAAAGGGGAGGCGCTCGACATCGCCACGCTCATCGGCCAGATAGCCACGCCCCCGATGCGCAAACTCGGTGTGTTCGAGGTCGACACGTTCTTCCCCGCCAAGGACCGTATGGAACTTGCCATGAGGTTGAATGGATTGCTCGCTTCACCATCGTTCGCTGCGTGGATGGAGGGACCACCGCTCGACGTCGAGTCGCTGCTGTGGCAAGACGGAAGACCCCAGGCGTCAGTGCTGTACGTTGCCCATCTGTCGGACACGGAACGCCAGTTCATCGTCACGATGGTGTTATCCAAGGTGATCACCTGGATGCGAACCCAGGCTGGAAGCGGCGATCTCCGGGCGCTTGTCTACATGGACGAGGTCTTCGGGTACGTTCCTCCGACGGCAGAACCTCCATCGAAGAAGCCGATCCTCACGATGCTCAAACAAGCTCGGGCATTCGGTGTCGGACTGCTGCTTTCCACACAGAACCCCGTCGACCTCGACTACAAGGCCATGTCGAATGCGGGAACGTGGTGCATCGGACGTCTCCAGACGGAGCGGGACAAGGCGCGGATCATCGAAGCGTTGACCTCGGCCTCCGGGTCCATCGACACCGATGCCATCGACGCGAGGATCTCGCGACTCGGCAAGCGCGTGTTCCTCATGCACAACACTCGTGACAAGGTGCCCGAGGTGTTCACGACCCGGTGGGCAATGTCGTACCTGCGGGGACCGATGACGCGCGAAGAAATCGGCCGCTTCGCAGCCAAGAACAGAGAACAGAGAACAGACGACAAACGACAAACGACAAACGATGACCGTCATCCGATCGGAGACCCACCAGTAGAGGAACAGGACACGGTTGTCTCGGCGATTCCGGAGGTTGCAGAAGGGATTCCGGTGAGTGCTCTCGATCCGGCTGCCCCTTGGGCCGACCAAGTTGGGTTCTCCGGAGCCGGCGATCGGTACGAAGCCGCTGTCGCGTTCACGGTGCAACTCCGATTCGATGAGGCGAGAGCAGGTGTTGACCATGACGAGACGTGGGAAGCCGTGCTACACCCCCTGACAACTGCCTTCGATGCGTCGAATCTCATTGAAGTCGACCACGATGCACGGGATTTCATCGATGTGGGATCCAACCTCACATTCGTGGCGCCCGACGCACCGCTCTCGCAGAGCTCGTACTTCCGATCGGTGAAGTCGGGTCTCAAGAAGCATCTCGACCGAACGGAGACGACAACGCTCCTCCGAAACCGGGATCTGAAGTCGACGTCCAGACCCGGCGAGTCCCGGACGGAGTTCGCGCATCGTCTGACAAGGATCGCCACCGACCACGCAGATGAAGAGATCGCTGACCAACGCGGCCGATACGCGACACGTCTGCGCAAGGCCGAGCGTGCCTACGACGACGCCGTCCGGAAGTCGGACACAGCAAGGCAGGCTGCCGAGTCTGAGCGGAACAGTGCCTTCCTGGGTTTCGGCCTTGATCTCCTGACCGGACGCAAGCCCAAGGTGTCGTCGTCCAGGAAGCGCACCGCAGACAATCGGGCACGACGAGCCGAGGACGCCATCGAGACGAAACGGATGGCACTCGAGGATCTGCACGCAGATCTGGAGGATGAGGTCGCCGAGATCAGACAGAAGTGGGACCGCGCCATCAACGACATCGAAGAACTCGAGATCGGTCTCGAAGCCGACGACATCAGGATCGTGGAGACCCGCGTCGTGTGGATAAGGAAGTGAGGCGTCAAGTCTCAGGTCTCAGGTCTCAGCAGGAATCGGGGACCGCGAGCTGAGAACTGAGAACCGATGGTCGAGATCTGACGCCTGACGCCTGTTCACTCCTTGACGAGTGCCCAGAGGAGGTCGCGAATGTCGATGATGCCGAGGAGTTCGCCCTCGGACATGACCGGGAGGTGTCGGTAGCCGGTTTCGAGCATCCAGGAAGCGGCATCAGCAATACGTGTGTCGGGATCCACGATGTCGGGAGCTTCGGTCATGCACCCCGACACAACCGCGTCAGGACCGAGACCCTCACCCACGGCCATCGCGAGGTCACGATCCGTGCAGATTCCGACAAGCCCTCCACTGTCCACGACAGCAACGGCGCCGACGTGGTGCTTGGCCATCGCCTTGGCAACTTCGGCCAAGGTCGTTTCCGGGCCTACGATCTCCGCTCCGCCACCAACCAGCCCTGCCACACGCATGTGCTACCTCCACCTCCCACGGTACTCCGAAGCACCGCAAGATGCCAGATGTCAACGACAAACGACAAACGACGATCGATGAACGCCACGGAGCGTTCAGATCAAGTCTTGCTCCCTGATACCGAAGCTGGGGTGACGGAGACGACACAGAGCCAGCTTCTCGAGTTGGCGGATGCGCTCACGGGTAAGGTTGAATTCCTCCCCGATCTCTTCGAGTGTTCTCGGGATTCCGTCATAGAACCCGTATCGAAGGGCGAGGATCCTGCCCTCTCGCATGGGCAACCGCTCAATCGATTTCCGCAGCGAATTGGCGACATCAAGCTCTTCGGTCACGCGAACCGGATCAGCTGCATCCTCATCCTCGATGAAATCACCGAGTTGGGCACCGTCTTCTCCGATTGGCTGCTCGAGGGATACCGTGTCGGCCACGGCCAGAGCAAGTTCAACCTTGGA
>JBDLJV010000089.1:0-8345 GCA_039714175.1 Actinomycetota bacterium | reverse complement strand
CTAGGCATCACGGGCAATCGCGGAGGATCAACCGTTCTGCTCGGAGTCTCTTACTGATTCTCTCGGGAGAAGGGCAGGAATCACGATGAGCGTTGCCACGGCAGCGGTGATCATCGCCACCCACATGATCTGGGAAACGTGCATGTGGATCTTGAGCGGTGAGATCCAAAGAGCGGTCAGGGCAACTGCGATGCCGAGCGCATTCGCGACGATGGGTCGGCCCGCGCTGTCGATGGCCCGTAGTACGTACCCATCGGTTCCGTCCTTGGCGTGGTTGATCGCTGCAACGTAGTGAATCGCGTAGTCGATGCCGACACCGATGATGATCGACGAGATGACTGCGGTCAGCAGGTTCAGCTGGATACCGGACACAGCGATGAATCCGAGCATGGTTGCAAGAGTCAGCGTGATCGGCACAAGTGACACCAGTGTCTCGCGCACCTTCCGATACGCACCGAGGAGCATGGCGGCAACCAGCAGATAAGCGACGACAAGGGACATGACCTGGGCATTGAGCACGAGGCGAGCGATCTCGTCCCATACCACGGGCATGCCGGTCAGGATCGTGATGGATTCGGACGCATCGGCATATGCGAGCCACGCTTCGAGGTCCTCGGTCTCGAACTCGGATGGAAGGAGGATGAACCGCATCCCGTCCTCGGAAACCATCTTGCCCATGGGCAGCTCGACGCCGCCGGAAACGATCTCCTGAATCTGCTCCGGGCCCACTGCCTCGGCCAGGCTTGCAACAGAGAACACCGTCCGCACTCCGTCCATGGTTTCAAGGTCCGCCGTGGCGCGCTGGGCGTCGATGAGCGAATCCTGCGGGTTCCCCGGATCGAACGCGAACTCGCCCATCAGCGGAGTGGCACCTCCGAACAGCTCCTCCGTCTTTTCGAAGGCGAGACGGACAGGATCATCGTCCTTGAAGAAGAACAGTTGGTCCGGGTTCACCGCGAGCTGCGGAACGGACCACAGGCTGAAGATGATGAGAACGGCGGAGATCGCGAGCGCAGGTACCCGTGTCCGGACGGCGACCTTGAGTCCGCGGACTATTCGGGCGCCGAGAATGGCGGATCGGTGCTTCGGCTCGATCGTGAGGTGGCTCATGAGCGCTGGCAGGGCGAAGAACGAGACGATGCCGGCGAACGTGATGCCGATTGCAGTGAAGAGACCGAGCTGGCGGATCGGCGGCACATCGGTGGCGAGGAGGGAGAGGAATCCAGCGGCGGTCGAGATCGTCGTGAGGATCATCGGCACGCCGACCTCTGAGAGTGCTGAGCGGACGCGCTCGACCGGGTCCTGGGTTCTCTCGGATTGCTCCTGGAAGTGAGATACGAAGTGGAGGCCATCTGCCGAACCCATGACGATCACGAAGATCGGAACGATCACCGTGACGATGTCGATCCTCACGCCAGCGCCGAAGATCGTTCCGAACGTCCACAGGGAGCCGAGTCCTGCGGGGACGATGGCGATTGCTGCGAGCTTCCGGTCACCGATGGCTGTGAAGAACACGAACACGAGTAACCCGATGACGAGAGGCGGCAGGATGAGGAGGATGAGCGTGAGCAGGTCGATCACCGATGCGAAAACAACGGGGTTGCCCGAGTAGGTCAGCTCGAGCCCGTCCTGGGTGACGTCGATCACGCGACGAGCCGTTGCTGTGGCGTCGTCTCCCGGTGTGACCAGGAGCAACGTGTGCTGGCCGTCTTCGGAGATGAGGAGTTCAGCGACCGGATTCTGTTCGAGCATGCCAACAACCATCGCGTCCGGTGCCGCGACGATGGCTTCAGGAGTCAGCGGCTGGCCCGTGAGGGGACTGGATGCCGGGACAACCGTTGCCACCGCGGTCACGCCCTCGATCGTGCCCAGTGTGTCCCGCAGTTCCGCGATCAGGGACACGCTTGCCGAAGTGTTGAACGCCTCGCCCTCAGGGAGGGAAGCAACGACGTTGATCGGATCCGTTGTCTCGTACTTCTCCTGAAGGGCGGCGAATTCCTCGCCGGTTGGGTTGCCGTCGAGGAGGAAGGAAGCAACGTCTGCGTTGAAGCTCATCCGGAAGAACATCAGGATCGATATGAGGCTGATCACAGCCGTGAGAACGAGGACGACCTTGGATCGATTGACGATGAAGCGTGCGACCATTTCCATTGGTCGTTGATGATACGCCCGGGGTTCCCCGAGGAGCGTCGACCTGATTGGTTACGTACTCACTAAGGATTTGCTCTCATCCGAGGCACCGATAGGCTGAGGGGTTGAGTGCACCATCTGATGTGCGCCGGACACAGGAGCATCGAATGAGCTTCAAACCTCTCGTTGATCACAAGACCGGTCAGCGGTACATCCCCGTCGCCAAGCGTGGCAACGCCCTACTGAAGGACGACTTCTTGAACAAGGGTGATGCGTTCACCCGTGAAGAGCGAACGATGTTCGGGCTCGATGGCATGCTCCCGGATCACGTCGCAACGATTGACGAACAGCTGCTGCGTGTGCGTGTGCAGTATGACTCCAAGGCCAGGGACATAGACAAGAACGTCTATCTGAACTCCCTGATGGACCGCAATGAAACCCTCTTCTACCGGTTCGTCCTCGACAACCTGCAGGAGGTAGTACCGGTCATCTACACACCTGTGGTGGCAAAGGCCTGTTCACACTGGAGTCGGATATACCGACGCGCCCATGGTCTGTACATAACCCCGCGCGACAAGGGTCGCATCGCCGATCTACTCCTCGCCCGACCGGTGGAGCAACCGCCGGTGATCGTCGTCACTGACAACGAGCGGATCCTTGGAATCGGAGACCAGGGTGCGGGCGGTCTCGGGATTCCTGTCGGGAAGCTCGCTCTGTACACCGCTGCAGCGGGAATCCATCCGGCTCGGTGTATCCCGATCTCGCTCGACGTCGGGACGAACAACAGCGAATTGCTCGAAGACCCTCTTTACATCGGGTACAAGCAGCCTCGCTTGCGCGGTGAGGAGTACGACGAACTCATCGACGAGTTCGTCGACGCGGTTCGCCACGTGTTCCCCGGCGCACTGCTCCAATGGGAGGACTTCGCGAATCGAACGAGCTTCGACAATCTCGACCGGCACCGCAAGCGCATAGCGTCGTTCAACGACGACATCCAGGGGACCGCTTCGATGGTCGTCGGTGGTCTTGTGGCAGCCACGAGGGCGATCGACACGAAGTTCGCCGATCACAGGATCGTCATCGTTGGCGCAGGTTCCGCCGGTCACGGCATTCGCGAGCAGTTGATCGCAGCGATGGTCGCAGGCGGCTCCGATGCTGCCACCGCCGCGAGTCAGATATACGTGTTGGACAGCAGAGGACTTGTTACCTCCGATCGCTTGGCATTGTCGAGGATCAAGAAGGAGCTTGCTACGCCCGTTGAGGTCGTCGACGAATGGGGCGAGTTCGAAGGGCTACCGAACCTTCTTGATGTCGTCACGCATGTGAAGCCCTCCGTGCTCATCGGTGTGAGCGGGACACCGGGCCTGTTCACGAAGGACGTCATCACGAAGATGGCCGAGAGTTGTGACCGACCGATCATCATGCCGCTGTCGAATCCGACGAGCCACACCGAGGTGACCCCGGCCAATGCGATTCGATGGACCGATGGTCGGGCGTTCGTTGCCACGGGGTCTCCCTTCAGTCCGGTTGAATATGACGGCGAGACGCACTTCGTCGGGCAGGCGAACAACGTCTTCATCTTCCCCGGAATGGGTCTCGGCGTGATCACGGTCCGTGCCCGAGAGGTCACGGTCGGGATGTTCCTCGCCGCGGCGAGGGCTCTTGCGGACGAGACGGGGTCGGATCTGGTTGCCAAGGGCCAGCTCTATCCGGACATCACCGACGTGCGTGCCGTGTCGCGCTCCGTTGCGATCGCTGTTGCCAGACAGGCGATCAAGGAGGGCGTCGCAGAGCAGATGGAGGATCTCGAGTCGGCGATCGACGAGGAGATGTGGACGCCTGAGTACCTCACCTACCACCCCGTCGGCATGGGCATGATGACCTAGGAACGACCGCTCGGCTAGCGCCTCCCTGACCGACAACCGACCGCTCGGCTAGCGTCTCGCTTACCGACAACCGACTGTCGGATGTCGGATGTCGGGTGTCGGGGAGCGAAGCGGTCTGGATGTCTTGGCGGCCCTAGACGCCAAGACCTCTTCCGATGATCTCCTTCATGATCTCGGTGGTGCCGCCGTAGATCGTCTGGACCCTCGCGTCGAGGAATGCCCGGGCAATGGGGTACTCGGTCATGTAGCCGTAGCCCCCGTGCATCTGGACACCCATGTCAACGACACGTCGCAGCATCTCGGTCGTCCACCACTTGGCTTCGGCGGCCTGTTCGATGGTCAGGTCTCCATGCACGTGTTCGTCAAGGAGGCGGTCGACGAAGACGCGTCCGATATCAACCTCGGTCTTGGCCTCTGCGAGTTGGAAGCGGTTGTGTTGGAACCGACCGATGGGCCGTCCGAACGCTTGCCGTTCCTTGGCGTAGTCGAGTGTCATGTTCAGAGCGGCTTCCGCGCCGGCCACGGCTCCGATGGCTATCGAGAGTCGCTCCTGGGGAAGGTTCGCAACGAGTTGGAAGAAGCCCATGCCCTCTTCTCCGAGACGATTGGCCACCGGCACAGCGACATCGTTGAAGAACAGTTCGGCGGTGTCCTGGGCATGGAGTCCCATCTTCTCCAGGTTGCGTCCGCGTTCGAACCCCTCCATGCCTTCCTCGATCACGAGGAGTGTGAGGCCCGCATGGGGATCATCAGACGTACGGGCAACGATGATGACGAGATCAGCGTTGATGCCGTTCGTGATGAACGTTTTCGACCCGTTGACGATGTACGTGTCGCCTTCGCGACGTGCTGTTGTTGCGATTCCCGCGAGATCTGATCCTGTTCCGGGTTCGGTCATGGCGATCGCGGTCATCAGGTCACCGTTGGCGAGTCCTGGGAGCCACCGGGACTTCTGCTCATCGTTGCAGTACATGAGGAAGTAGGGGATGCAGATGTCATTGTGGAGGGTGACGCACATGCCTGAGGCCCCGGCGCCACCCCCGGTGAATACCTCTGCGATCACGGCGTTGTAGCGGAAATCGTCGACGCCACCCCCGCCATACTCCTCGGGAATCGACATGCCGAGAAGCCCGGCCCGTCCGGCTCTGCGGAACATCTCCTTGTCCACCTGGCCTGCCTCTTCCCACGCGTCGACGTGCGGCAGGACATCGGTTTCCATGAAGTGCTGCACCGACTCACGGAACATCTCATGCTCTGGTTCAAAGACGGTTCTCTTCATGAACGCCACGGTAACCAGTTCCCGGTTCCCGATTTCTGCCTGACACCTGACACCTGATTCCTGATACGCATGTCCCCAATAGTTATTGACAAGATATGGAATCAGCGCGACGGTGGACGTGGAACGAAGAGAAGAGAGTTTGAGACCGACCGCCGTGTCGACTCAGGGTCAACACAAAGGCGGGTGCCACTGGCATCCGAAACCCACGTCGGTTAACGGCAGTGACCAGAACGCCGCCACGGTGGGTCGGTTTGCATGAGAGGGGTCTCGGTGGAGGCCCCTCTCCCTCGTCCTGGTTTCCGGGACCCTAAGAACCGGCGAGTGGCTCAAGCCTCGCAGTGAAGTGGCGGAGCCACGGAGCCTGCTCGACGATTCGGTACCCGCGGAGCTGATCGGCCCTTCCAGCAACATCGATGACGACTTCTGCCACGTAGTCGATGTGGCTCTGCGTGTAGGTCCGTCGGGGAATCGCCAGTCGAACAAGTTCCATCGCCGCAGGCTCGTCCGGTCCACCATCCGATCCGGGCCGTCCGAACATGACCGTTCCGATCTCCACACCGCGAACGCCCCCGGCTCGGTACAACTCGACTGCAAGCGACTGAGCGGGATACTCGTGGGAGGGGATGTGCGGCAGCAGCGCGGCTGCATCGAGGTAGACGGCATGGCCGCCGGGTGGCTGGACGATCGGCATTCCGCCCCTGCTCACGGTCTCGGCGAGGTACTCGGTTGAACGGATCCGATACCGCAGATAGTTCTCATCGAGCACCTCGTTGAGTCCCACGGCGAGCGCCTCGAGGTCGTACCCAGCGAGGCCGCCGTACGTCGGGAATCCCTCGGTGAGGATGAGCAGGTTTCTGGCGCTCTGTGCCCACTCTGTGTCGTTGAGGGCGAGGAAGCCACCGATGTTCCCGAGTCCATCCTTTTTTGCCGACATGGTTGCGCCGTCGGCGTACGAGAACATCTCATTTGCGATCTCGCGTGGGGTCTTGTCTGCGTATCCGTCCTCCCGCATCTTGATGAACCAGGCGTTCTCGGCGAATCTGCATGCATCGAGGAACAGGGGAACACCGAACTCGTCGCACACTTCGCGAGCGGCCCTCAGGTTCGCCATGGAAACCGGCTGACCGCCGCCCGAGTTGTTCGTCACCGTGATCATCGCAAGTGGGACGCGGCCTTCCGCCTCGCTGAGCGTCGAGCGCAGGCGATCGATATCGATGTTGCCCTTGAAGGGGAGCACCGTTGCGGGGTCCGTGCCACCGGGGATCACCATGTCGCGGGCCTCCGCACCCTTGTACTCGACATTGGCTCGCGTCGTGTCGAAATGCGTGTTGTTGGGCACGACGTCGCCCTCGCTGACAGCGACAGAGAAGAGGATCTTCTCGGCAGCTCGGCCCTGGTGCGTTGGGATCACGTGATCGAAGCCCGTGATGGACTTGACCGCTTCTTCGAAGCGGTAGAACGACCGGCTCCCTGCGTACGTCTCGTCGCCGCGCATCATGCCTGCCCACTGCTCGGACGACATCGATCCGGTACCCGAATCGGTCAGGAGATCGATGATCACCTCATCGGCGTGGAGTCCGAACAGGTTGTACCCGGAGCGTCGCAGCGCGACCTCCCGCGCTTCGGCGTCAGGGAGGTCGATCGCTTGGACGGTGTGGATGCGGAAAGGCTCGATGATTGTCTTGTAGTCCATGGAAGTCAGAGTACAGAAGTCGGAAGTCAGAACGCTTCGCTCTCGGAAGTCAGAAGTAGTCCTCGGTGATCAGCGACGCGGCGGGCCAGGTCGGGGAAGGCAGGGTCGATCTCGTACCGGTAGCCGTCCCACCAGCCGTCCCGGTCCGGATCGAAACGGCGTGGGGTCGGAGTTGCTGCGAGCGCTCTTTCCTTCATTTCGATTTCGATCTCGCGTGCGCAGTGGATGACCTCGGTCGAGTCGATCGGGTCGAGTACCTCGAGTCGGATCTTCTGGCCGAAATTCAGCTGCGACGAGTACGGGTGGTCCCACACTGATGCGCCGCCGGTGAGGACCACGGGCAGGAGTGGACGACCGGTCTGAGCCGCCAGGGTGAAGGCACCTTCGTGGAACGCGACCTCGATGCCGAGGATCGAGCCTTGGGGAAAGACGACATAACTCTCGTTGCGACCGAAGGCCGCTCTCGCCGATCTCAGCATCCGCCGGTAGGAGCCAACCCCGTTGTCGATGGAGACGGGACTCTGGCCGGAGGCTCGCAGATAGGGGCCGAGGAATCTCCAAGCGAACAGCTCCTCCGCAGCGGAGTAGGCCATATCAAGCGGCAGACGACTGAGAGCGAGCACGTCCGCGAAACCTTCATGCAGCGGAGCAACAACGTACTGCTGGTCGGGCTCGATGCGATGGGTGCCGTGGGTTTCGATCGTCAGTTCCAAAGCCCTCGTCGCATGCCTGGCCCACGACCGGGTCGCGGTGTGCATCTGGCGTCGACTCCCGTACCTGGCAGCGAGGAGCGTTCGGAGATAGGCAGGCCCGAAGAGCCACGCGCCACGGGTCGAGGCCCTGAGCTGTTTGCGACGCGAAGTAACCGAGGCCTTCCCGCCCGGGAGGACGTACGGATGAGTGTCGGCATCGTGAGGCATCACATCAGGAACCCACCCCGAACCGAAACAGTTCCCAAATCTTCCAAGTCGTCCCCCCATTTCGGGGGGACGGGCGAGTCTTCGAGCCAGGGGGGCTGTGCGAGCCTGCGAGCCAGGAGGGGGATGCAGGGGGAGTTCAGGTTTCAGGTTTCAGGTTTCAGCATCACCCCCCTGCATCGCTTCGCTCTGCCGTCCCCCCATGAAGGGGGGACCGTCGGAAACCGCGCTACGGAGTGGTCGTCGTGGTCGTCGGCGGAAGTGTTGTGGTCGTCGTCGGCGGGGCAGCGGTTGTGGTTGTGGTCGTCGGTGGTGGAGCAGCGGTCGTGGTTGTCACCGTCGTCGGTGGAGCTGCTGTGGTGGTCGTCACCGCCGGCTTTGTGGTCGTTGTGGTTGTCGGTTCGGGTTTGGGCATGCGGTAGTTCCAGGTCCAAGCCTGA